>CAXNND010000146.1:0-5416 GCA_964203105.1 Desulfamplus sp. | reverse complement strand
TCTGTCTCAACTCTGTAACCAAGCTCAGAGAGCCTAATGGACACTGCTCTGCATCCGCTTTTTGCTCCAAACATGAGTCGTCGTTCCGCACCGACATTCTCTGGAGGATAGGGATCATAGGTTTTGGGATTTTTTTGCAGCCCCTGGATGTGAAGACCTGTCTCACAGGTGAATATCCTGTCACCGATAATTGGTCTGGCTGGCGAAACAGCCATTGAAATAATGGAAGCGACATAGGTTGAAATTTCCTTCAGATGTCGAATTGACATATCACAACCTTTTGTCTGCATAGTGAGATATCCCACAAGTTCTTCAAGCCTGGCACATCCAGCTCTCTCACCAATGCCAAGAATAGTAGCGTCTGCCCAGGTGGCACCTGCCTCCAAAGCTGCTACTGCGTTGGCTGTAGCCATACCAAAATCGTTATGTGTATGGATTGCCACCTCACATTTGGAATCAATCTTTTTAACCCGCCTGACAAGCCGGCTTAATCTATCCGGAGAAGCTATTCCAACAGTATCTGCCAATCTTATCCGCTCTACTCCATGCCGGCAGGCAATAAGTGCCATTTCCACAAGAAAGCGTACATCTGCTCTTGTGGCATCTTCAAAACCCACAGAGACCCTTAACCCAAGCCCCCGTGCCAGGTCAATCGATTCTGACAATCTGTCCCGGGCCCATTCACGATTTTTACCCAACCGGCTTTCAAGGTGAATATCTGATACTGGAATGGATAGTGATATAATATCTGGCTTAAGAGTTGCTGCATAACTGACATCATCGACTCTGCATCTACTCCAGAGGGAGACGGATAGTTCAGGAAAATGGCTACGACAATACACTACAAGCTCATCTATATATTCTATAAGAGACGAAGAGATACCAAGCTCCACCTCAGCCACTCTGATTCTTGACAGCCCTTTAATGATATTTTTTTTCTCCTCAAGACTGAATGAAACTCCTGGAGTCTGCTCTCCTTCCCTGAGTGTAGTATCAATAATACTGTATTTCCTTGGCATTTTTAAAATCCTCTGTTTTGAATGACATGTTTTTTATGGTCTAATAAAGAAAAAGCAAGTTTAATGCCAGGGAATTATCTTGATAATAATTGGATAGTTCACTCTAACATTGAGAAAGCATGGGGTTCAACTCAGATGAAACACACCCGTATTATTCTATGATTTCAGTGAATCTTTATAATACACACCAGATACCATGACTCGCCTTACATCTTGCTTTTATCGCTGCTTTCGTATATTGATTAAAAATAAAATCAAAAAGCATTATTGAATGATAAATCTGATTTCCTGTCCACATAATGGTGGATAAAATTTTTTATGGATAAAAATTCGGAAGATAGCAATGAAAAAAAGAGAGAGGGAAGATTATACCCAGGAAGCCTACACAGGCATCAGAAGAATGTTCTTTCACAATGAGATTATACCTGGACAGAAGATATCCTACCGTGATCTTGCAGAGAGGCTAAATATGAGTTCCACCCCCATTATTCAGGCACTCAAAAGGCTTGAATTTCAGGGGTTTGTCAGGCATGAGCCAAACCGTGGCTACTATACAGAGAAGATAAGCATTAAAGAGATAACCGAAATATACGATTTCAGGGAAGTTATTGAGCGGGCTTTACTGCCAGTAGCCATTGGGAAGATAAACGCTCACGGACTGGAAAGATTGAAACTGGCATTAGAGAGCCACCTGTCCGCTGTCAGGGATATATATCTTAAAGAGCGTCTGATGAAGGATATGGAGTTTCATCTGACACTTGCGGAACTCTCGGAGTGCACACTTCAGATAAACACTCTAAAGCATCTGTTTGATCTGCTTTATCTCAAATACAGAGGAAACATTTTGTTTGTAACCCCAATGGAGCGGGTTGATGATGAACACAGCAGGCTCTACTCTCTGATTGCTCAAGGGGATGCAGATGGGGCATGTGAAATACTCAAGCAGCATATTTCCAATGTGAAACACCATGCAATTGTGAGCATAAGCCGACTTCTTGAGGAGAAAAAATACTGAAGTACCCCAAATGACTCTTGAAAAAAATGGTTGCCCCTCCTAATTTTTTGCATTGCAACAATAACTGCAATACGCAAAAAGACCAAACAGAAAAAAAACACCCGATTTAACAGGATTTAAAATATGCAAATCAAGAAGATAATATCAACGATCGATACACATACCGCAGGAGAACCGACACGCATCATAACTGCCGGTATTCCACATATTGTGGGCAAAACAATGATGGAAAAGAAGTTGTGGCTGCAAGACAACATGGATAGTGTCAGAAAAATGGTGATGTTGGAGCCAAGAGGACATAAAGATATGTTTGGGGCTATCATCACAGAACCTGTCTCTGATGATGCTGATGCCGGAGTGATCTTCATGGATGCCAAAGGTTACCTCGACATGTGCGGTCATGGTTCGATTGGTTCAGTTACAGTGCTTTTAAACACAGGCATGATACCAATAAGAGAACAACTGATTGATGGGCTGGACAGCTCCATTACTCAAAAGGTAATCATTGATACGCCTGCCGGTAAAATAACAGCAGATGCAGCCATTGGGAATGGAGCAGTAACCAGTGTAAGAATCTGCAATGTACCTGCATTCTACTACGACAGCGTAACAGTTAATCTGCCTGATGTTGGCAGGATTAATGTGAATATCTCCTATGGTGGAAATTTTTTTGCCCTTGTGAATGCAGGAGACCTTAATATGGAGATTGACCTTGCAAATCTTGATAAACTGACTGCACTTGGCATTGAAATCAGATGTCGTGTTAATGAACTTGTCACGGTTATCCATCCTGGAACAGGACAGAAGAGCGAAGTTGCTCTGACTGAAATTTATCAGGATGTTCAAACCGCCAACTACAACTCTAAAAATGTTGTAGTGTTTGGCAATGGGCAAATTGACCGCTCCCCCTGTGGTACAGGAACCTGTGCAAAGATGGCATATCTCTATGAAAAGGGTAAACTTGCTGTTGGTGAGCCATACGTTCATGCAAGTATCATTAATACTGTTTTCACCGGTAAGATCATCGGGGAAACTGTGGTTGGGAACAAAAAGGCGATTTTTCCTGAAATCACAGGCAAGGCACACATAACAGGTTTTCACAATTTTATTGCAGAAGAGGATGATCCTTTTAAAGAGGGGTTTGCTTTATAAAAAATTACAATATTCAGATTTGACAACTTTTAAAATGTCAAATCTTTGAAAATCTTGATTAAAAAAATAGTAAAGGAGTTTTAGATGCCAATATTTGAATTTAAATGTTCAGACTGCAAGGAGTTTTTTGAAATACTTTTTATGAGTGGGGACAATGAAAAAGAACTAAAATGTCCTAAATGTTCATCTTTTGCCATAGAGAGGGTGGTAAGTGCGACAAACTACGCCATGGGAGGTTCAGCCGCAAGCAAAAGCCAGTCTCTTGAAAAGCAGACAAGACAGTGCTCAAGTGGTTCGTGCACAACCTATACAGTGCCAGGTGAAACAAGGGGTTGAGCAAGATAATATTGTGTAGGTTAGCACAATCAAGCAAGTTTTATAAAACATAAGGAGAGAACAACAAAAATGGCTGAATTTGCAACCCTGCTGATTGATGGAAAAGAGTACAGACTCCCTGTAATTGTCGGAACTGAAGGCGAAAGGGCTATTGACATAAGAAAACTGCGTCAGGAGACCGGCCACATTACTTTTGACCCGGGATTTGCCAATACCGGCAGTTGCAAGAGTGCAATAACATTTATGGATGGAGAAAGGGGGATTCTGCGATACCGTGGAATTCCTATTGAGCAGCTTGCAGAACAATCGACATTTGTTGAGACAGCTTTTCTGCTGATAAATGGCTATCTGCCTGACAGGACAACACTTACAAAAACAAGCGTGATGCTCAACGACTTTTCCCTTCTTCATGAGGATATGAAGTTCTTTTACCAGAATTTTCCAAGCAAGGCACACCCGATGGGCATTCTTTCGGCTATGGTCAATGCCCTTAGAAGTTTTTATCCTGAACTTGTTGATTTGGAAGATGATGTAAACAGCACCTTTTTGCGTATCATCTCAAAGGTGAGAACCATGGCTGCAATGGCATACAAGATATCAAGGGGTCATGCCACAGTATATCCAAGACCTCACTACTCATACTGTGCCAATTTCCTTCACATGATGTTTGATAATCCTGTTATTCCATATACTGTGGAGCCGGATCTTGTGGATGCTCTCAATGCCTTCTGGATACTTCATGCAGATCATGAGCAGAACTGCTCCACAGCAGCGGTCAGAGTGGTGGGCAGTGGAAAGGTAAATATCTATGCCGCACTCTCTGCCGGAATTTCCGCTCTCTGGGGACCTCTGCACGGTGGGGCAAATCAGGCGGTTATCCAGATGCTTGAAACTATGGAAAAAGAGAAACTCACGCCTGCCCAGGTTATTGAAAAAGCCAAGGATAAAAACGATCCTTTCAAGCTCATGGGATTTGGACACCGGGTTTATAAAACCTATGACCCAAGGGCAAAGATCATGAAGCAAATGTGCCACAGAATTCTCGACAGGTTCCAGATTAAGGACTGTCTGCTTGACATTGCAATGGAGCTTGAAGAGGCTGGATTGAAGGATGGCTATTTTCAGGATAAAAATCTCTATCCCAATGTCGATTTTTACAGCGGGATTGTATTGCGGGCAATGGGGATTCCCACAAAGATGTTCACGGTGATGTTTGCAATAGGAAGGCTCCCTGGCTGGATTGCCCAATGGAGGGAGGATGCTCTTGATCCCAACCAGAGAATAAGCAGACCAAGGCAGGTTTATACTGGAGAGACCATAAGGGACTATATCCCAATGGAGGAAAGGGGGGTTAACTCAACACTGCTTTACAGGGTTTAATCGGTCAATCCTCTCCGCCCCTTTCAAAAGGGGCATCAATTTCCTGCCACTCGTTTTTTAGTTTAAACATCTATAAGCCTAAGAAAGAGTAAAAAATACTAAAATTGGGATAAATTTAAAAGATAACAACCATGACTGTTTTTGAATATAGTGCCTTAACAGATAAGGGTAAAACCAAGAGCGGCATAGTTGATGCTGACAGTATTGTATCGGCTGGTTTAAAACTTAGACAGCAGAATATATTTCCAACTTCAATCAATGAAATTAAAAGTGAAATATCAAATAAACATAAAATAAAATCATTAACGGGTTTTACCCTGTTTGCAGGAGTCAGTCGCTCTGAAACAGCAATAATAACCAGACAGCTTGCAACCCTTCTTTCGGCAGGATTTCCCCTTGTAAATGCACTCTCTACCCTTGTAACCCAGACAGAATCCAAATCTTTTCAGAGGGTACTATCCAAAATCAAGGAGGCTATTGAGGAGGGCAAAAGTTTCTCTCAGGCACTCTCCGA
>CAXNND010000145.1:0-5446 GCA_964203105.1 Desulfamplus sp. | reverse complement strand
GCAGAGCGATATCAGCCATCTTTGTCCCAAAATGGAGCAACATACCCTTTAATGCATGTGCAGACATTCTCAGCTCAACAGCGTTTTCAGATTCAATTGCCCTTTTTATATCTGCCTGCTTCTCCTTATAACTGGAAAGGAATATCCCTATAAGTTGAATGGCAAGTTCATGGTTTCCATCAATCCGTTTCATCAAACCGGTCATGTCAACCATACACTCCTTCTTCAGAGATTCCACACAAAATCTTTTGTTTATAAGTTCTGCCAATTGTGTCGGCTCAAAAGGTTTTGAGAGGTAGGCATCCATCCCGCTTGAAAGACACAGGTCCCTGTCTTTATCACTTGCATGGGCTGTCATTGCCACAATAAACACCTTGTGATCCAGCACACCGGATTTGGGGTCGCGGATTATGGATGTTGCTTCAAAGCCATCCATCATAGGCATCTGAATATCCATGAAAACAATATCAAATATCTCTTTTTCAAGTATGGATATTGCCTCTTTACCATTGCTTGTAACTTTAAGTTTATGGGTTGGCAGCATGGCAACCATCAACTGCTGATTGAAAAACTGATCTTCCACCAATAAAATGTTCAGACAGGGAAAATTGGAGCTGTTCAAATCAGGTTTGCCACTCTTATAAGTCAGATGCTCTTTGCTCTCACCATCACTGACGATGTGACTGCTGAGATTCTCCTCAGCTTTTTTAAGAGGAACTGTAAACCAGAAAGTTGAACCTTTACCCTCTGTGCTTTGAAACCCTATCTCGCCACCCATCATCTTTATCAGCTTTTTTGATATAAAAAGCCCTGTACCTGTACCGCCATATCTTCTGGTTGTAGAGCCGTCTGCCTGAGCAAAAGCATTGAACAGGTAATCTTTACGGTTTTCAGGGATGCCAACTCCAGTGTCACTTATAGTAAATTTAAGGGTTATTTTTGAACCATGAGATTTTTCCTGGAAAATATCAACAGAGACCCCCCCCTTGTCGGTAAACTTGATGGCATTGGTGACAAGATTCATAAGCACCTGACTGAGTCTTGCCTGGGCACCTATGTATAAATACGGGATAGCATCCGGGAAATGGCTTGAGAGAGATATCCCCTTTTCTTTGGCACTCTGTTGAAGAGAGACAACAAGGTTGTCAATGACTTTACGGAGATCAAAATTGACAGTGTCCATGTCCATTCCGCCCGATTCAATCTTTGAGCAGTCCAAAAGATCATTTATAACAGAGAGTAAACATTTGGAAGATTTGTATATTGCCTCTATCTGTCCAAGATCTTCAGGGTGTATCCTGTTATACCGGTTGTCCATGAGCAGACTGCTAAATCCTATTATGGCGTTCATGGGAGTTCGCATCTCATGGCTCATATTTGCCAAAAATTCGCTCTTTGTCCGATTGGCAGATTCAGCCTGCTCTTTTGCAATACGAAGGCTCTGTTCGGTATTTTTGAGGTCGGCAATAATAGAACGCTCTTTGAGAACTCGATCAACTCGTGCCATCAACTCCTTGATTGATAAGGGTTTTTGTATGAAATCGCTGGCACCGGTGGAAATAATATCTTGAAATTTGTAATCTTCAATATATGCCGTCATAACAATTACATTGGCACTGTAATCTTCACGAATTTGCTCTGCAAGTTCAAGACCGCTTATTCCTGGCATATTGATATCTGTAACCACAATATCTATAGGTTCGCTCTTGAGAATTTTGAGTGCATCCATTCCATTTTGGGCTAAGAAAGATATGTATCCTGAATCATGAAGAATTTTTTGTAACATTTTGCGTACCGGAACCTCATCATCCACTACCAGAATGCGAGGCGTTTCTGTCTGTAGCTCTGCTGACATATTTTTACTCCTCTCTTTTAAAAGATTACACTCAAAAGCTATTTACATCAAGTTGTCACATATACAGGGAGTTTTATGATAAATCTTGCTCCCCCCTGATCTATGTTTTCTGCAGTGATACTTCCCCCATGAGATTTGATAATACCATGAGAAATGGACATACCAAGTCCGGTACCCTTATCTACTGGTTTTGTTGTAAAAAATGGATTCCATATATTTATGAGTGTATCCTTGTTAAATCCTGGACCATTGTCATCAACCATGATTATAACCTGATTTTCATCAGTTGTGTTATCAATTTGCTCTGTCTGGTAATTGAGTCTGTCTGCCGGAGGATCATTTGTGGTGCTGATATTAATGGTAGCCTGACTAATATTCTCAATAGCATCTGCTGCATTGTTGAATATGTTTACAAAGACCTGCTCTATCTGATGGGGATCACATCGCACAGGCGGTATATCCATAGTAAAATTTTTTTTGATTGTAATGTTGTATTTAAGGCTATTGTGGCACAGGAGGAGGGCATCATCAATAATTTTATGTACATCACACTGGATAAACTGAGGGCTATCATGTCGAGCATAGGATTTAAGACCCTTTACAATCCTCTGTATTCTGGCTACTCCACTTTTCATACCCTCAATAAGACTTGGCATCTCCTCTATTATAAATGCCATCCGATGGTCTTTCCGTTCATCTGCAAGACATCTTTGAATAACAGTCCAGAACTTCTCAAATGTCTGAATATTGCCATTTATAAATGTGGCTGGATTGTTGATCTCGTGTGCAATACCGGCAGCCATTACTCCAAGACTTGCCATCCTGTCTGCATGAACCAGCAGTTCAGCCCTCTGCTGTGCAAGAGCCTCCATCTCATGTGCAAAACGTGAGACCTTCTGTTTTTCGTATTTGAGTTGCTGTTCAAGATTTATAATCCTTATCCCGACTTTAATCTGAACATTAAGTATTTTAATGCTGAGCGGTTTTTGCAGATAGGCATCTACACCTGCTTCAAAACCTTTAAGCAGCTCTTTCTCTTCAGATTTTGAGGTTACCATGATAACATACACATATCCATCACTATTTTTTCTTGATCGTATCTGCTGGCAAAGCTCAATCCCATCCATTCCTGGCATCATCCAGTCAGAAATTAGAATATTGATATTCTGGTTCTCCAATATAGAGAGTGCATCACTGCCATTAACAGCCTCAACAATATCATAACCAAGACTTTTCAAGGCTGTGGTTAAAACGATCCTCTCCATTATATCATCCTCTACAACGAGTATTTTCAAATTTTCTATCTCCTGATTAGATCAATTTAATACACTTTTTTTAAAAAAATATAGATGCTTTATCATTGGGTCGCTCATAAAGTAAAGATTTGGGAAGAAGCGTGATTTTAAGATGACAAAATACACCTGCTTTGTTATACCCTCCAAAATGATAAATTGGGATTGCAGATCTGTTTATATTTCTGTCAAAAGAATGTGATTTGTCAAGCAATAATATAGAGAATAGTAATTTTTGATTTTATATGGTTTCTATGCATAGATTTTATATCAATCCAGACGATATTCAGGGTGATATGGCTACCATGATCGGTCAGGATGCCAAGCATCTTGCCAACGTTCTGAGACTTGTTTCCGGAAACATGGTTGAGCTTGCCGACGGCAATGGCACACATTATCTGTCTGAAATTGAGACAGCAACATCAAGGAAGGTGATCTTTAAAATCATGGACAAAAGGTTTTTAGAGGCAGAATCACCGGCATATATCACAATTGCCCAGGCAATGGTTAAGGAGAAGAAGATGGATCTGATTATTCGTCACCTTACAGAGCTTGGGATTAGGGAGTGGCTACCATTTTTTGCATCACGCTCTGTCCCGTGCCCAGATTCCTTGAGCAAAAATCAAGCCCATGTTCCCATCTCTAAATCAGGGGCAAACAGAAAGGGTAGAGATGCCAGAGTGGAACGGTGGGAGCGGATTGCAAGAGAGTCAATCAAGCAGTGTGGACGAAGCCTTCTGCCTCTGATTCGCCAACCAATGTCATTTGATCAGACGATAAGGGAGTCAGAGGTCTATGATGAAAGGATATTATTTTGGGAAAAGGCGACAACTCCGATCGATGAGATACGGGAGCGTCTCAGCAAAACGCCAGACGCAGTTGGGGAGAAAAAAATCATCGTGATGATAGGACCTGAAGGTGGTTTTTCCGAACAGGAGATTGACGTTGCCCTACAAAATGGATTTCACTCCTTTTCCCTTGGAAATCGTATTTTAAGGGCTGAAACTGCATCTATTGCTGCATCTGCACTTGTTCAAAATATCTTTGGTGACCTTGGCAGAAAAATTCGGTGACTAAAAAGCAGCACAGTGGGAAAATTGGGAAAAAGATTTAGAAAAATCTTGACACTCAAATGGATTTAAAATATAAAGGTTCAGTTTTTTAAGCCCAGGTAGCTCAGTCGGTAGAGCAGGGGACTGAAAATCCCCGTGTCGGCAGTTCGATTCTGTCCCTGGGCACCACAGAAATCAAGGGTTTAACCAATCTGGTTAAACCCTTTTTTTTATTGGTGTGCCCGAAACTGTGCCCATTTGAGAATTCTGCACCAAACTATTATAGGAGGCTCAATGAATTGCCCAATACTTCAAACGGCAAGATGCTCATCCGGTTTATATGTTTATAGAACCGCTTCTCTCATTCTCATTTTTATGCTGCATTTTCTGGTTAGCATTTCACTCAATCCTGCCACTATCTTTGCAGGCTGCACAGGAGTTGAAGTGAATGCCAACAGCCAGTGGCCACTGACCGCACCAGGGCAGTCACAGTTCCGTAAGGATGAGAATTTCCTTTTTGCTCTGGATAGCTATGTGGTTTCGGTAGTTGATATTGAAAAGAATATTGTTGCAGGACAGTTACCTGCCGGACAGATGAATCGCGGTATGGCGATTGCTGGAGGTGGTGATAACTCAATGCTCTATACCGGATCCCTTATGGAAGGTGAGATTCTTTCGTTTAATGTCAGCGGGGAGGATATCTCAGGATTTAAGGAGTCAGGTGTGCTCTACAGTTTTGATGGTCAGCCATCTTCACTCTGCTTTAACGATGATGAGACACTGCTTTATGTGGCAGACAGAGTTAGCGGCAAGATTCTCGTGCTTTCAAGTGCTTCAAAAGATTTCACAAGACAGGGTAGTGCTGTTAAGACATACGAGATAGTCCATAACCAGAACGGCAAAAGTCCACTAAAAATTGTGGTAAGGAAAAATCTTCTCTATGTCCTTTACAGCACAAGCAGACAGATTTGCCTGTATGATCTTGGCTCAAAATCATGGATCAGTACTGTTCTTGCCAGAGGTGAATCACCCTCAGACATCCTCTTGAATACAGATGGAGATCGTCTATTTATCTCCAGAAAAGGGGGAGTTGATGTGCTGAATGGCTCTGATTTGAGTCTGGTTAAAAGTATTGAAAGTCAGACACTCCTCCAGGAGCCAAAAGGGCTTGCACTTATAGGTCAGACACTTTTTGTTGCAGAAAATATTACTGGTAGTGTCGTACAGATTAATATTGCATCCAATGT
>CAXNND010000144.1:0-5463 GCA_964203105.1 Desulfamplus sp. | reverse complement strand
ATCATGAACAGGGTTTTTATCCCAAAAAATGGTAAATATCATCTGCTCGGAGATTATCCCGTCCCAAGGAATACCACCCTGAATAATCTCGTCAAGGCTCTGTTTTCCAGGAATAACAAGAAGTGCTCCCACCTTTTTTTTGCCAAGTTCAAAGGCACTCAGAGTAATAATTTCAATTGGTGTGGATATCTTTGTGGCTGGAAATCCCCATACAAAAGATCTCAGGTTTCTTGTCTGAAAAACTGAGGCAATCTCATCCCTGAAAACAATGATCAAGATAATTGCGGCAGCAGCAATTATCCCCTGAATTGCCCACGTTGTGACAACAAGCCCCATATATAGAGCCATAATGTTAAGTACCCAGAGAAGCGAGACAACAGGAACAATACGGATTAGCCTTGAACCTCTGAAGAGCACATATAGTCTGAACAGAATATAACTGTTTATAAATATATCAACGAAATCTTGCCAGCGTAAAGATTGTAAAAAAATAAATATTTCATTCATATTCAAATAAATCCGATATATTGAACGTCAAACTGCTCCACCACTCAATCATAAGGGGGTAGAGCAAGGTTAAAAAATCCTCTTTTATTCAAGAGATGGAAAAGAGGGTGAGGTAAAATGGGTAGTTTAAACAATATTCAATCAACTACGCTGAATCTTAGGGTTTCCAAGGGGTTATCTTTCTCATCTGTTATTTCGACCCGCCAGGGTCCCTTGTCAGCCGATCTTAACTGCATTGTGCTGAAAGTTGACCATTGAGGAGCTTTTACAATAAAGCGGTTGGTTGCAACAAACCGGTCCCTGTGGTACCACTTGTGATATACAAAGGCATTCTGGGAGATATTTTCAAATCCTGTAAAGCAAAATATCTTGCCAAGAGATATTGAAAATACAACCGCCGGTTCTGCCGGCTCAAAACCCTTTATATACTCACACATCACAGCCTTTGTTAGAACCAGAACAGTACTTGTCCCATGTGCCTTAACTGTCTGATCCTGAGCTGTGACGCTATCCTGTTTTCCTGTCTGACCTGCTGCAGGATTTGCCGCCTGTTTTTTCAATAATGGTTCAGGTGGCTCTGCCGGTGTTTTTCCATTCAGGTTGACAAAAATAGCCGATGGAGGAGTATCTTCACACTGGGCAGATATTGGGTTCAGCACAATTATGGCTGAGAAGAGCACTGTAGGTATCAAAATTAAACAGATCAAACCATTCAAGATCAAAGGCTTTTGTAATAATTCAGAATGTTGAAATAGTTGAGTCTGATAAAGTTGATGTATGTTAAATTGTATCATTTGATAAAGATTCCATTTTATAGGATTAATAATTTTGTTAATTCTATATTTCAATGGAGTTTTTTCAAGGAAAAATTTAACTATTTGAAAAAAAATGTTTAAAAGTGATTCTTGACATGGCATCTTGATAGAGTAAAATACGAGCTGTTTTTATAGAATATTCTCAATAACATTAAAACCCAATAATATTAGAGAGTGATAAAATGGTTAAAAACATGAGGCTTGCAACAAAACAGATGGGAGGTTTTCTTTTGATCTCCTTTATAACTATCATTGTAGCAAC
The DNA here is from genome assembly GCA_964203105.1 of Desulfamplus sp. Classification (GTDB taxonomy): domain Bacteria; phylum Desulfobacterota; class Desulfobacteria; order Desulfobacterales; family Desulfobacteraceae; genus Desulfamplus. The sequence goes on along the minus strand of CAXNND010000144.1, from coordinate 3,879 downwards.
AATAGGTATTTATGGTTTAAAAAACACCGTAAAACGAATTCAGACAATTAATATGGCATCTCCTCTGATTGATGCAGCAATGGAGATGAAGATATCTGTTGTGACAGATATGCTTACACTTATGGAAATTACATCATCAACTTCAGAAGATCGTCTAAAGGTTGAATGGGAAGCTCATGAAGATGCGGCAAAGAATTTTCAAATTTTTGCAGATGCAATACTCAATGGTGCAGAGACTGAAGAGGGAACTATCTATGCATCTAAGGATGAGTCAATGCGGCAAATAGTTGCAAAGGCATCTAAAATCCACAAAGAGGAATTTATCCCTGGAATTATAAAAGCCCATGAGCTTATCAAACTGAAAATTGCACAGCCAGAGAGAAAAAGTGAAGGGGCATCAACAGGAGGATCTGGTAGCGGCACTGTGGACTCTTTTGATGAAGGCAAATTTGACGAGATCGACAGCCATGTTGATAAAATTGGTCATGATCTGGTTAAAACAATCGGTGAGATTGAAGATAAGGCAAGGGAATCTATTCGGCAGGCAGAGTTATCTGCAACCAGTTTTGTTAAATCTGAAGTTATATTTATGGTTGTAGTGACTGCTATTGCTCTTATTTTTTCGATAGGACTTGGGATCGTGATTACGCGAATGATCGTAAAGCCAATAGTAGTGGCAACAAAATTTGCAGAAAAGATGGCTAAGGGGGATATGACTCAAAAAATCGAGATGGATCAAAAGGATGAAGTTGGTATTCTTATCGCCTCACTAAACGCTATGTCTTCAAGTTTAAGGAGCATGTTCAAGGATATCACCCGCGGCGTTGATACTCTTACCACAGCATCATCTGATCTTACATCTGTCTCGGAGCAGATGAGCAGCAGCTCCAGAGAGAGTTCAAGCCGCTCTGTTTCTGTTGCAGCAGCATCTGAAGAGATGAGTGCCACAATGTCCACAGTTGCCGCAGCATCAGAGCAGACTGCCGGTAATGTCCAGATGATTGTATCGTCTGTTGAAGAGATGTCTGCAACAATCAATGAAATAGCCTCAAATACAGGAACAGCAAGCACCATTACAGGTCAGGCTGTAACTCAGGCAGAATCAATTTCACGCAAGGTTGACCAACTTGGCAAGGCTGCTACTGATGTTGGAAGAGTGACTGAAACCATTGCTGAAATATCAGAGCAGACCAACCTCCTTGCCCTTAATGCAACCATTGAGGCAGCTCGTGCAGGAGATGCGGGGAAGGGCTTTGCTGTAGTTGCAGCCGAAATCAAGGAGCTTGCAAGACAGACAGCCAATGCTACCCAGGATATAAATCAGAAGATCAGTGGGATTCAGTCCAATACACGCGATGCTGTCGGAGAAATTGTTAGTATTGTGAAGGTGATCACCAGTGTCAATGAAATTGTAACCACAATTGCAAGTGCAGTCGAAGAGCAGACAGTTACAACAAGGGAGATAAGCGAAAATCTTGTACAGGCATCGGCAGGCATACAGGAGGTGAATGAAAATGTGAATCAGACATCTTCTGTTGCTGCTGATATTTCAAGAGATATTGCAGATGTGAGCCATGCAGCACAGGAGATTACCAATGGCAGTAATCAGATCAACATGAGTTCAAGAGAACTTTTAAAACTTGCTAAAGAGATAAACGGAATGGTTAGCAGATTCAGTGTGTGATATTATGACCATATCTTTATAAATGTCACCGCAACAACTAAGTAACGAAGGAACTTTCCAACAGTGACAAGCCAGATAAAGGTCCAGACATCTGTTTTTAAAATACCTGCAACAACAGTCAGGGGGTCACCCACAACAGGAACCCATGCTAAAAGAAGAATCCAGTTGCCATATTTTCTGAAACGACTCTCTGCTGTTTTAATTTCAGCAGCAGAGAGTCTGAACAGGTTTGTCATGATCCAGTTGCCCCCCCGAATACCCACGATATAGTTCGTCAAGGAGCCAAGAACATTTCCAGATGTGGCAACTGCCAGCAACAAAAAGAGGTTGTAGTCACTTGCCAACAGTGCACTAAGTACAATCTCTGAACCAAGCGGCAGCAGGGTTGCCGCAAGAAAGGCACAGACAAACAGCCCTGCATAACCATACCCGGCTAAAAATTCCATGGGCTTCCACTATCACGGAATACAAAAATATGTCAAATACTCAAAACAATATAAAACTATTCTTAAGAAAATAATGACTCACATAAAACTTTATAGAAGCAACAGTATTGAGGAGCTTGCTGATGCTCTTGCAGCCAATATTAAATCACCCATCGCTTCACCCATGGCATCCGAGATAATTTTGGTGCAAAGCCTTGGAATGGCTAAATGGCTAAATCTTGAGCTGGCACAAAGGATGGGAGTGTGGGCAAACAGCAGTCTCCTTTTTCCGAACCGATTCATAAACAAGCTGTTTGCCACTGTGCTTCCTGATGTGGATGAGAAGCTGTTGCTTGAAAGAGAGATGATGACATGGTTGATACTTGATCGTCTGACTTTTCTTGCTCATCAGTCTCCCGCTGCTGATATGGCTATTTTTGCCCGTGAGCCTGATTTTGATCCCATGGCTGACAGTGAAGAGTCTGCCATTGAATACTCTGACAATGCAGAGGAGATAAGTCTTGCCCATCTGGCAGATTACTGCAACGGCGAGAATGGTGACTTCAGAAGGTTTCAGCTTGCCCGTCAGCTTGCCATGACCTATGACCAGTATCTTCTCTACAGACCTGATGTTGTTACATCATGGGAATCATCTAAGATAAAGGGGTGCGCATCTTATAAAAAAGATGAGGAGTGGCAGTGCAGGTTATGGAGATCCATCTGCAAAGGAAAGGTGGAGAGCCGTGACGACTCTATCTGTAAAATTAACCCTGATGGTGAATCTAAGGTTACACACAAGGCTGCCCGCAAAAAGGCGTTTTTGGCTATTATGGATGGGCAGATACATGCAGAGAGGCTTCCTGAAAGGATATCTGTATTCGGGATACCATCACTTCCACTGTTTCATCTGGATATACTTGCATCTCTTGCTGGATTGATGGATGTCTCGTTTTATGTCATGACTCCTGCACAGGGGTATTTTAGTGATTTAAAGTCTGCCAAAGAGCGAATGAAGAGGGAGAATATTTTTGGTTACACAGGACTTGCAGCCGACCTGCTACATATAGAGACCGGCAATCCGCTTCTTGCATCTTTTGGCAGGGCAGGTGCTGATTTTATGGAGAGTCTTCTTAACTACGACAATTTGGAGGATATTGACCAAAATTTTGTTCAGCCCGCAGGCGATACAATACTATCAATGGTTCAGCAGGATATACTCCTGATGAGAGACAGAAAAAAACACCCACTCTCTTCTGGGCAAGCAAGAGGTGATCGCTCTGTTGTTGTAAACTCATGCCACAGCCCGATGAGGGAGGTTGAGGTGCTCAATGACTATCTTCTTGAACTTTTTGATTCAAATCCTCATATCACTCCGGCAGATGTCCTGGTTATGACCCCGGACATAGAGAGTTACGCACCACTTGTAAGGGCAATCTTTACAACTCCCGAGGATGAACGGCTAAAGATTCCATTCTCGATAGCAGATCTTGGCATTAAAAGCGTGAGCCGTAGTGTGGATGTCTTTATGAATATACTATCTCTTCCCCAAAGCCGTTTTGAAGCATCCTTTATTATGGACATACTTGAATGTGACGATGTTGCCCGCTGTTTTGCTCTTGAGCCAGGAGATATTGATCTTGTCAAAGAGTGGATTAAAGAGACAGCCATAAGGTGGGGCAGAGATGGTAATTACAAGGAGAGTATAGGGCTTCCCAGATTTGAAGAGAACAGTTGGAGAGCAGGACTCGACAGGCTCATGGCTGGTTATGC
>CAXNND010000143.1:0-5491 GCA_964203105.1 Desulfamplus sp. | reverse complement strand
GTTTCAAAAGAGAGAGTTATTTTTCACAAGGCGATATTATTCTTGACCCTTTTTCTGGGAGTGGAACAACAATAGTCCAATCATGCGAATTAGGAATGCACTCTATAGGTGTTGACGTTTCAGCTTTTAATACGCTGATTGGAAACTGTAAGATTACAAAATACGATTTAGCAGAAGTTAAATCAGAAGGTTATCGGATAACAAAATTACTTGAAAAGTTCCTTTTAAATTCACATACAACTGAATTTGAAGATAGTTTATTAAAAGAGCTTTATAAGTTTAACAACGATTATTTTCCTGTTCCAGATTACAAATACAGAGTTAAACAAGGGGAAATTGACGAAGATAAGTATGGAGAAGAAAAAGAGAAAATGTTTCTTCCCATATTTAACAGACTCATCAAAGAGTATGATATTAAACTAATAAAAGATAAATCGGAAAGTTTCTTAGATAAATGGTATTCTCATCATGTAAGAGATGAAATTCAATTTGTCTTTGAGGAAATTAAGAAGATAAAAAACTCTGATACAAAAAAAATCCTTGCTATTATACTAAGTCGAACTATCCGTTCATGCAGAGCAACAACCCACGCTGATTTAGCAACCCTAAAAGAACCCATCACCTCAACTTATTACTGTGCCAAACATGGCAAAATCTGCAAACCACTCTTCTCAATCTTAAAATGGTGGAAAACATATACTAAGGATACTATTAATCGTCTTACTCAATTTGATAGATTAAGAACTCAAACTTTTCATATATGTCTTAGCGGAGATAGTAGAACAATAAATATATTAGATGAAATTGAAAAGAGAAATCCCGCATTTGCTGAAAAAGTAAAAAACCATAAAATTAAAGGGATTTTTTCAAGCCCTCCTTATGTTGGATTGATTAACTATCACGAACAACACGCTTACGCTTATGATCTCTTTGGGTTTGAGAGAAAAGATGATTTAGAAATAGGGTCGCTTTATAAAGGACAAGGCAAAGAGGCAAAACAGAGTTATGTTCAAGGTCTTACAGATGTTTTAAATAACTGTAAAAAGTTTTTAGCAGAAGATTATGAAATTTTTCTTGTAGCAAATGATAAATACAATTTATATCCGACTATTGCAGAAAATTCAGGAATGCAAATTGTCAATCAATATAATCGACCAGTATTAAACCGAACTGAAAAAGATAAAGGTGCATATTCAGAAATCATTTTCCATTTAAGGAAAAAATAATGCCATTAACCCAAGAGCAAATTAATCGTGTTGAGAATGTTCTACGCGATAGTTTAAGAAATAAGTTCCAAAATTATAACCCAGAGCCATCATCTATGCCATTCCACACAAGGCTACTTGGCAGCGATAGAATGGCTTTGTTCTCCTTTATCCATTCTCTAAATACAAATTTTGGAACAACTATTTTTGAACCAGTTGCATTATCACTTGCTTCATCTACTTTTGCAAGTGCTTCATCTCAACAGGTAGCTGGAAAACAAATATCATCTGAGGCACATCGGGTTATTCAAAATATAATTGATGGACTAACAACAGCAAATTTGCTTCCGAATAAACCAAACGAAATAGATGCTATCAGGGCAGTTTGCAGACAAGGTGAAATGAAAAATGTCAAACTAACCAAAGTCGATATTAAACTCATTGATCAAAATGGAACAATCTACTTATTTGATTTGAAGACCGCAAAACCTAATGCTGGTGGTTTTAAAGAATTTAAGCGGACACTCTTAGAATGGGTTGCCGCAGCATTGACAATAAACCCAAATCAAAATATTCAATCGTTCATTGCAATTCCATATAACCCTTATGATCCCAAACCATACAGCAGATGGACTATAAGAGGAATGTTAGATTTAGATAATGAGTTAAAAGTTGCAAATGAGTTTTGGGATTTTATTGGAGGTAAAGGTGCTTATGAAAATTTACTTGATATTTTTGAGAGAATTGGAATTGAGTTACGACCAGAAATAGACAGCTATTTCAAAAGATATGATCATTAATTAAAGGCAAATAATGGATATCCGTTTTACAACAGGAATACAATCAGGCATAAAACGAGGATTAACAGGCTATTTGTGGCTCTTAAAAATCCTTACCCCAATATCATTTGGAACTGCACTCCTCGTCTATTCAGGTTGGCTTTACAAGATCGATTTTCTTATACAACCGGTAATGGGTATATTATCCCTTCCAGCATCTGCTGCCATACCCCTTATAATCGGAATGTTCACAGGAATTTATGGTGCTATTGGTGCAATGGCTGCTCTTCCACTAACTGTTGATCAGATGACTTTGATTGCCATATTTTTGCTGATCTCTCACAATCTCATTCAGGAGAGTATTGTTCAGGGGCAATCAGGGTTAAACCCATTTATTGCAGCATGTTTCAGGTTGACCGTATCTTTTATTGTAACTGCTGTTGTGGCTCTTTTCATACAGCCGGAAACCTCTTTTGTTATTGCTAATGGTTCCTCTTCAGCTATTTCTGATATCAATAATACCCTGCATAAGGCACTCCCTTTTATCACAATGTTTAAAAGCTGGTCTATAGATTTTGGATCACTTGCTCTAAGGATTTTCACAATAATCATGCCTCTTATGGTTGTTATGGAGCTGATGAAGTCATTTGATCTTATACGCCATATTGTAAAAGTCATATCTCCTGTTCTCTCTATTATGGGACTTAGCCGATCAACCGGAGTTCTGTGGCTCACTGCTGCCTGTTTTGGTCTTGCATACGGTGCCGCTGTAATTGTTGAAGAGACAAAAAATAACACATTTTCACGAGATGAACTTATACGCCTTCACCTCTCAATTGGTATAAATCACGCCATAATCGAAGACCCTGCACTATTTCTGCCACTTGGGATCCTTCCATTCTGGTTATGGATTCCACGCCTTGTGGCTGCCATTCTCACAATCTATTTTGTCCATCTTATCAATCTTGTCAGGAAACTCCATGCTCAGAGAACTTGCCATAAAAAACTTTGCAATCATTGATGACATCAAAATCTCCTTTTCAGAAGGGCTTTGTATCCTGACAGGAGAGACCGGTGCAGGAAAATCTATCATCATTGAGGCTGTAAATCTGCTGCTTGGAGGGCGTGCCGCTACTGATCTTGTCCGTTCTGGAGAAAAACATGCTGAACTTGAAGCATCTTTTGTTATTGATCCTCAATCCAAACCTGCCAGTATAATGCGAGAAAATGATTTTGATCCATCTGAAGGGCTGAAAATCAGGAGAACTATTGCAAATAACGGAAGACACAAGATATTTATCAACTCGCGTCCAGCAACAATACAGGTGCTTAAACTTGTAACGGAAAATCTTGCATCAATCTCAAGCCAACATGCTCATCAAGGGCTGCTCAATGAGGATAACCATCTTGATATTCTTGACTTGTTTGCATCTACATCGACTGATAGAATTGAAATTCATGGCATCTACAACGAGCTTGCCCCATTGATAAAAGAGCTTACAAATCTCAAGGCAAACATTGAACGGATAACAGAAGAGAATGAATTTTTGAGATTTCAGATAGATGAAATTGAGCGAGCGGATATAAAACCTCAAGAAGATGAGACTCTTGAGATGGAGAAAAATAGGCTTAAAAATGGGGTACAGATTTATGAGATAATCCAGTCAGGTATAAGTGAGCTATATGCCAAAGATGGCTCGATTTTAGAAAAACTTGCCATGCTCAAGGGGGATTTTGACAAATATGGTCAAATAGACATCTCTCTTGCCCGCTCTACCGAGACTCTTGGCAGAACCATGCTTGAACTTGAGGATTTGACCGATGAGCTAAGGAGAATGTCTGATGCAATTGATCTTGATCCCGAAATTCTTGAAACTACACAATCACGTCTTGATCTGATACAAAAACTCAAGCGAAAATATAGTGGTGCAGGTGGCAATCTTGATGATCTGTTCAAGAGATATAATATACTCAAGGAAAAAATGTCATCTACAGAGAATATCTCAGAGCAGATTGAGGAGATGGAAAAACGTGCATCTATCCTTTCAGATCAGATTGGTAAAAAAGCTCTCAAACTTTCTGAAAAGCGAACTGCTGCATCTACTGATCTTGCACATCTTGCTGAAAATGAGTTAAGAGAGCTTGAGATGGCGAACACCAAGTTTAAAGTTATCGTTACCCAGACAAAGGCGATAGTTAATAAAAACAGTGATCCACAGATTGAGCTGTTTCCAGATGAGACGATGTCCCATCTGCTGACTTTCAATGGAATGAAGATATATCCAACAGGCATTGATAGGGTATTATTTATGATGGCACCAAACCCGGGAGAGCCACCAAAACCACTTAACCGTATTGCATCAGGCGGAGAGCTATCAAGAGTTGTCCTTGCATTAAAGGCAGTTCTTTCTGAAAATGAATCTCAAGGTACCCTGGTTTTTGACGAGGTTGATTCTGGAATAGGTGGGAGAACCTCTGAGAAGGTGGGAATTAAGCTTCAGCGTCTCTCTAAAAAATATCAGGTTATCTGCATTACACATCTTGCCCAGATTGCCAAATATGGAAACAGCCACTACAAGATAGAAAAACAGGTACGCAACAGCCGTACTTCTACAGTTATAACTCCTCTTGTTAAGCATGATGAGCGGATAAACGAGCTTGCTCGAATGATGGGTGGAACAAACATATCTAAAGCAACCCTTGACCATGCAGCAGAAATGTTGAGCACCGCTAACGACACAGTTTGATCGTAGATACTATGGAATCACCACCGATGCTGTTTTAGTTCATACAGATTGGTCTGGCGATTAAACTCCTCTCTGAAAACAAACCCTTCACAATCAATCTTAATTACCTGCTTGTTATATCGAAATTGAATTACAGTTCCGGCAGGCAGCATACTGTGCCTTATATCAAGTTCAGGAATTTCCTCCTCTTTTTTGTAGATTGCTATTATACGATTTTTTATCTCTTGCTGCTCTTTTTCAAGTATATTTTTATGCTCCTGATACTGTTTAATCATTTGTGAATGTTGCATAAAAAGGGATCCATATTTATCTATACTTGCCTCATACTCCTTCTCTCTCTGCCTTTTCATAACGCGAAGGTCGGCTATCCTGTCCAAATCGCTTTTGGTTCTCTGATTTTTTGAAATGGTCTTTATCTCCTGATCAATCGCAGCAATATCTTTTTTTTCAATTTTATCAAAAAGTTCGCGGGACTTCTCCTGAACATCTTTAATTTTAGCCTCAATCTTATCAATATCTCTGCTAATTAATTCACTTCTTTTTTTAGAGGCTATGGTTTCAATCGAATCTCCCACAATAAACTTGCAGTTTTCACCCACAGTTACTTTTTTTAGTATAATTTTATTTTTCCCACGAATAATAGAGGATATTGCTTTTGCGTCACTTATCTTAATAATATCATTACTTGTAATTATAGAGTTATATATCTTATTGAAGGGGATGTTGCTCTCATTGCTGTGAAGTTCAATAAAAATGCTCT
>CAXNND010000142.1:0-5502 GCA_964203105.1 Desulfamplus sp. | reverse complement strand
AAAGACTCATTAAGATATGCCCTTGCACCCTCATAAAAAAACGTTTGATTGTTAAGATACTTTAAATCTGACAGAACCAATGCTCTTTTGATATTTGCATAAATTGTGTCTGCTACTGCTTTGTCATCTTCAGCGTCATCAAATACGATTCCGCACAGGTTAGCCTCCTCAAGTTGCGAGTACATTTCAAAATAGTTAAAAATGGTGCGACCACATCTCCTGTTGCCTGATACTATGCACAACAACTGTTTACCCGTCAATGTTGGAATATGATTTGAGAAAAAACGTCTGTCCAAGAACTCTTTCCATTTCCATGAGAGAAATCTGTCTTTTTGTGTACCTAAAAATACAACTACATCTGCTGTCATAACTTTACTCTTATAAAAAGGTACAAAGCCATCTTTTATAGAGCAGCGGTTTTCAAGTCCACATTCAAAGCAGCTTATACAACCGCATTTTATATTCAACTCATTCAAATCATAAAACTCGATATTATCAGGGCAAATCTTATTTAAAAATTCAATAAAACCGTCAACAGGTTTGCCGTTCACCTTATCACTTATAACAACAACCTTTTTTGACGAATGGACAGGCTTGTATTCTACATCATAAGATTTTAAATCAGGAAATTTAAACAGATATTCCGATTTTTTTAATGGTAATGTCTGTCGTTCGTATTTAAAACCGTTTTTAATATCAGAGATAAAGTTTGTGATGAATTTTGTATCCACAGGTTCAAGCATTCCAGCGGAAAATTGTCCGCAATAGTTCATCTCCAAATCCTCACAAATTTCACGCATATAATCCATAGCAACCGTATCATATAATTTAATGGATGAAACTATTACTATTGCTGGTTTATTGGCAAAATAGCTTTGGCACCCTCTATCAAAAACAAGCTCAATAAATCTTTTGAGTTGAGATGGTATCAAGCCAATATAGACCGGCATTGACCATATAACAGCATCAGCCTTTTTGATATTTTCAAGTATATCAAAAAAATAGCTCTGGTCATCAACAATTTTATTTATTTCATTGGAAATTCTATATGTTTTAAAGTTTATTTCAGGAAAATTACTCTTCAGTTTCTCTATTTTTGCTAAATTTACACTATGCTGTTTGAAATTTTTAGTTGTACCGTTTAAGACAATAAAATTCATAATCTGTTTTCTCCCAAGGTTGACTCCAATCTGGTTGAAAAATCCTGAACCATTTTGAGGATACGATCCTTTGTAAATCGCCTTCTGTTATAGTGCCATACTATTTGTAACTGCCCTTCTGCAATAGCTGCATTGATATCTAAGTCGTGGATTACTGCTGCTCCGCTTGCTACTGCGGAACCTGTATCTTCAGAGGCGGGTTTGAACATATCCTTACCATAGGATTCAAATTCACCCAAATAGTTAAAATTAATTTCAGGATATGGCTCTTGTGTTGGAGATGGAAGTCCTGTTTCTGGAGGAGTCATATATTTAAGCAAACCCCATCCAATGCCGTTGTTTGGGAGAAGGTTAATCAAGTAGTCAATATTGGCTATGTCCCTTTCAAGATGATCCGATTTTGAATTCTCATCAGAGGCACTGATAACTATCGGATAGGTTGCAGTGAACCATCCAATTGTACGTGATACATCAATATTGTCAAACAGTTCAGGACGTCCGTAACTTTCTAATGAGATCATGGTTGACTCATGACCATGTTGACATCGGCAGGACCATGCAATGGCTGCGAGCAGTAATCTGTCAACGCCTGCTTTAAACTTGTTGGCAGCTTTAATCAGTGCCAAAGTTTTCTCTCTACTCCATTGAATCTCCACAATATCCATATCTGCCATACTACTTTGAACCATTAAATCATGTAGTGCCGGATTATCCACTGGCAGACGACCAAAAGGCTTTTTGATAACTTCAAGCCAGTATTTTTTCTCAGCTTGCAGACTATCGCCACAGGCATACTTTTCAAGAGCTTCAGCCCATATCGGAAAAGGATCTGTCTTGTGGGGTAACTGTATGACCTGACCCTGATGATGCTGATCGTATGCTGCTCCCAAATCTTCTAACAGAATTCGCCATGAAACAGCATCTCCCAGCAGGTGGTGTATTACAATAAACAATCGGTCACCATCAGCAAGTTGAAAAAGGATAACCTTGAGCAGGGGAGGGCGGAACAGATCAAAAGCAGACTGGGTATCACTTGCAATTTTTGAGAGTTTGTCTGTGGCATCTGCAGCCGGTAAATGTCGCAGATCGACAATTTCAAAAGGTTTAGAGTTTGATTTGAATTCTGAGTGAGGGAGACATCCTGTTTCTGCTGGAATCATCAATGTGATTCTATCCTGAGTTTGTTTACAGAAAAGACGCAACATATCGTGGTGTGTAACCACAGCATTCAGGGCAGCCTCTATTGACATCGGGTACAAACGGGTTTTGCTGTAAAACAGATCAGCATGGTTGAAATGGTTGGAATTTGATTTGAAATGGTCAAAAAACCAGCGGTAAATAGGTGTTTGAGGCACTCTACCACTAAATGATGAGATGTTTGCGTTATCATTCTCACTATCAATGGCTGTTTTTATATCCTGAATCTGTTTTGCCCCATGTTTGGCAAGCTCGGAAATGGTTGTCCATTTGAAAATATCCTTGACACGTACGCTAACTCCATGCTCTCTCAGTAACGCTACCATGCGGATTGCCTTGATTGAATCTCCGCCTGAAGTAAAAAAGTCGTCATTACAGCTTATGTCATTACGGTTAAAGAGAGTTTGCCAGACTTCAAGAATCTTCTTTTCCAAAGATGTAAGGGGTTCGGACTTTTCTGAACTTGAAGCCTTTTGAATCTGATCTCGCATAGCCTCTGCTGGATCAGGCAGGGCACGTTTATCGATCTTGCCGTTGATGGTCAGAGGAAAGGAATCCAATTGTATAAACAGTCCCGGGATCATGTATGAGGGAAGACGCTCGGACAGATAAGCCCTTAGGTCAGTTGACAATATTTGTGATGCTGTAACTATGTATGCTGCCAAATGGTTATGGTCATCAGTTTTGGATTTATCCTTCCACACCATCACGAGGGCATCCTCGACTTCTGGAAAGGTTTTTAACGCGGCAGCAATTTCACTTGGTTCAATTCTAAAGCCTCTTATTTTGACCTGCTCATCAACCCGTCCGAGAAATTCAATATCTCCTGTGGGCAACCAGCGACCCAAATCACCAATACGATACATGCGTCCTGTTTTGGCAAACGGGTTGGCAATGAATTTTTCCGCTGTCAGATCCGGACGGTTCAGATAGCCCCGTGCCAACCCGACACCTGCAAAACATAGTTCTCCGGCAACGCCAATCGGGACAGGGTTCAGATGCTTATCTAAAATAAAGACAGCGTTATTGGCAATTGGTCCTCCCACCGGAATGGTATCTCCGTAAAAAGCATCATGAGCAACCTTGTGAAGAGAGGTACAGACCGATGTTTCTGTAGGACCATAAGCATTGAAATAGCTTTTTGTGCGACTGTAAAACAGGGCATCTTCCCTGATCGCTGGCTCGCCGGCTGTTATCAGAACTCTTAAATCTGGCAGAGGATGGCGGTTGAGCATTTTCAGATAGACCGGAGGCAAAGTGATTGCTGTTATACGTTTTTGCTCCATGTAATCTATAAATCGGGCAGTATCCTGAATTTGCTCCTTATCAATCATCACAACGGCTGCACCGCACAGAAGAGCCATGAAAATCTCTGACATTGAGGCATCAAACATCAGTGTTGCAAACTGGAGAACCCGATCATCAGCGTTTATTCCAAAACCTTCAATCTGGGCTAAGATCATGTTGGCAAAGCTGCGGTGCTCCACCATTACACCTTTAGGTTCACCTGTAGAACCAGATGTATAGATGATATATGCCAAATCTGTTGGAACCGCTGCTGGCTCTAAATTATCTGCCTGGGTCAGACTCTCTTTTCCTGTTGAATCTTCTATTTGAGTCAAATCGTCTGTTTGAGCGAAATTATCTGACAGAACATTCCATGAATTATTCCTGATGTCGATAATCTGACCCGGATTCAATTGTCTTGCAAGCTCTGCGTTTTGGTCATCAGTTATCAGAACCTTTGCACCACTATCTGCAAGTATGTATTCAAGACGCTTGAACGGACTCTCCGGGTCAAGTGGAAGATATGTCCCACCAGCTTTTAATATCCCTAACAGTGCTACCGATACACTCTCGCTACGATTCAGAAGTACCGCAACAGGGATATCAGTTTTGATTCCACATGAGTTGCGAAGATAGTAGCCAAAAGCGTTTGCAGCAGAGTTAAGTTCCCTGTAAGACAATGACCTGTCCTGATAGATTACAGCGAGTCGATCAGGGGTAGCTTCAACCTGATCTTCAAACAGATCCGCAAGAGTTTTATCTTCTGGAAATTGTCGGGTATAGGTGTTAAATCCGGCCGTCAGGGTTTGCTGCTCGGTTTGGGTCAGGATATTTAAACGGCTGATTTGGGTTTCAGGCTCTTTTATCGCACTTTCGATAAGCGTGATGAAATGACCTGCCATACGTTCGATAGTCTCTCTACGAAAAAGATCAGTGTTGTAATTTATATCCAAACCCAGACCGTTATCACCTTCAGAAAAAATCAGGGTAAGGTCAAATTGACTCTGCTGAAGTTCAAAATCAAATTCAGATATTTCAAGTCCTGGAACAGATGCAGTAACTCCAATGTTGTTTTGCAATACCAACATGACATCAAAAATCGGACTTCTCCCCACATCTCGCAGGACATTCAGCTCTTCAACAAGTCTGTCAAATGGATAGAGCTGATGGTCAAAGGCGTCAGTAATAGTTGTTGATACCTGTTTGACAAGCTCTGCAAATGGTATCTGCGGCTCTATCTGATCCCGCAAGGCAAGTGTATTGACAAAAAAGCCTATCTGATCTTCAAGATCAGCGTGATCCCTGCCTGCAACCGGAGATCCGATGATAATATCCTGCTGTCCTGTGTAACGGAACAAAAGCACCTTGAGCAGGGCAGCAAGCCCTGTGAAGAGGCTAACCCTCTTCTGGTTGCAGAAAGTGCTAAAAGTCTCTATCGGGCTGGCTGCAATGTCAGTATGCACAACTGCCCCTGAATATGTACGAACCAGAGGACGTGGAAAATCAGTCGGCAGATTCAGAACAGGTATTTCACCTTGCAACTTCTCATGCCAGTAGCTCCGATGGGTATCAAGCTCTGCTGATGCGAGACGGCTATTTTGCCACGCTGCAAAATCCTTGTATTGAAGTGGCAGGGATTTTACCTCTGGAATCTTGCCGTGTACAAGTATCTCGTATGCTTTTAAAACCTCGTTTTCCAGAATCACAAGCGACCAACCGTCACAGATTATATGGTGAATGTTTAGCAGCACTACATGACGTACAGGAGAGAGACGCAGCAAGGTTGCAGCCCATAGAGGTCCATTGACAAGGTCAAACATCTGGTGTGGAAGTTCTGAAGCCAACTGACGAGCAGCCT
>CAXNND010000141.1:0-5557 GCA_964203105.1 Desulfamplus sp. | reverse complement strand
CCTATTGACACATTTATCTTGACATCATTCTATAGCGTGGCTTAAATAATTAATTTTATATTCCAGGAATTTCAATTCGGCAATAATTGCAGCGAAAACAGTCTATTTTACTTATACATTATTCTTATTATAGGCTATTTTGTTGTAATAAAGTGACAATATTTCAATATCTTGAGGAGCTATAAAGAGCAATGGATTACAAAAATACCCTGAATCTACCAGTAACCAAATTCGCCATGAAGGCAAATTTAGCGGTACGGGAACCAGAACAGTTAAAAGCGTGGGAAGAGTCTGGTCTATACCAGAAAATAAGACAATCTTCAGCAGGGAAAGATACCTTTATACTCCATGATGGCCCTCCCTATGCCAATGGGCACCTTCACATGGGACATGCCATTAACAAGATATTAAAAGACATTATCATACGTTCAAGGCAAATGGCAGGATTTGATGCCCCTTATGTTCCGGGATGGGACTGTCATGGGCTCCCGATTGAGCATAATGTTGATCAAAAACTTGGTTCAAAGAAAAAAGAGATGACACCTGTTCAGATTCGTCAGGCATGTAGAAAATATGCAGAAGGTTTTGTAGATATTCAAAGAGATGAGTTCAAAAGGTTCGGGGTTGGCGGAGACTGGGATAAACCTTATTTGACAATGCACAATGCCTATGAGGCAAGAATTGCAAAAGAGTGCGGTGAGTTTGCCTTGAGTGGTGATATGTTTCTTGGCAAAAAGCCCATTTACTGGTGTTGCAGTTGCGAAACTGCTTTGGCAGAGGCTGAAATTGAATATAAGGATCATGGCTCACCGTCAATTTATGTAAAATTTCCTTTAAAAGATGATATTTCCGACCTTCTGCCAGCACTCAAAACAGCATCTGCCTGTGTTTGCAAAACAGAAGGCTGGTGTGATTCCACAAAAGATATTTCTATTGTAATCTGGACAACAACCCCTTGGACAATTCCTGCCAACCTTGCAATATGTCTTCACCCTGAATTTGAATATTGTGCGGTGAAAACCTCCAGCCAGGGCATCATGATAATTGCAAAGGAGCTGGTTCAAAAGGTTATGTCCCAGTTCTCCATTCAGGATTATACAATTATCGGTGATATTGCATCAACCTCTCTTGAA
Organism: Desulfamplus sp.; assembly: GCA_964203105.1. Lineage (GTDB taxonomy): Bacteria > Desulfobacterota > Desulfobacteria > Desulfobacterales > Desulfobacteraceae > Desulfamplus. The sequence goes on along the minus strand of CAXNND010000141.1, from coordinate 4,424 downwards.
AACAGGAAATGTAGCCACCCTCTTTATGGCAGGGATTCCCTGATTATTCTTGGAACCCATGTCACACTTGAGGCTGGAACAGGATGCGTCCACACTGCCCCGGGTCATGGTGCAGATGACCATATTGTAGCACTTCGCTACGGTCTTGAACCATATTCACCTGTTAATGACAATGGCTGTTTTACAGATGAGGTTGAAGGTTTTGCAGGACAGTTCATACTCAAGGCAAACGGTGCTATTATTGATGAGCTTGCAAAACGAAATGCTCTTCTGAAACATGAAAACATGACACACTCGTATCCCCACTGCTGGAGATGCAAAAAGCCTGTAATATTCCGTGCAACACCACAGTGGTTTATCTCTATGGATGGACAAGGTTTAAGACAAAAAAGTCTTGAAGCAATCGACCGTGTTGAGTGGATACCATCATGGGGAAAGGCAAGAATCTACTCAATGATTGAACACAGACCAGACTGGTGTCTCTCAAGACAGCGTTCATGGGGTGTTCCTATTCCTGTATTTCACTGCAATAAGTGTTCAGAAGTTTATGTCACAAAAGAGTCGGTTGACAAAATTCATGCACTTTTCACAGAGAACAGCTCGGATATCTGGTTTGAAAAAGAGGCTGACTTTCTCATGCCTGACGGTGCTGTCTGTGCAAAGTGTGGAAGCCGTGATTTTAAAAAGGATCAGAATATATTAGATGTATGGTTTGATTCCGGTGTAAGTCATGCTGCCGTACTTGAGGAGAGAGAGGGGCTAAGACGTCCGGCAGACCTTTACCTTGAGGGTAGTGACCAGCACAGAGGCTGGTTTCACAGCTCTCTTCTGACCGCAGTTGGCAGAACAGGCAGTGCACCATACAAGGCTGTATTGACTCACGGTTTTGTTGTTGATTCTCAAGGCAAGAAGATGTCAAAATCTGTAGGCAATGTGGTCGCACCTGAAAAGATCATCAAGCAGCATGGAGCGGATATTTTGAGGCTCTGGGCAGCATCGGCAGACTATCGGGATGATGTCAGGATTTCTGACAATATCATCACCCAGCTTTCTGATGCCTATCGCCGTATCAGAAACACTTGCAGGTTCATGCTTGGGAATCTCTTTGATTTTAATCCTGCAACAGATATATCGCCTGTTGATGGAATGTCTGATATGGACAGGTTCATGCTCCATAAGCTGGGTCTTGTGCTCAACAAATCAATAAAAGCATACGATACCTATGAGTTTCACACTGTCTATCATACTGTGTATAATTTTTGTACAGTTGATCTTTCAGCATTCTATCTTGATATTATCAAGGACAGACTCTACACATTTCCGGCAGGAGATAAAGCCAGACGTGATGCCCAGACAGTCATGTACCTTACACTTGACTCTATCACAAGGCTTCTTGCCCCGATTCTGCCATTCACAACAGAAGAGGTGTGGAGAGAGATGCCATCTTTTGATGGACAATCTGATCAGAAAGATCCTGAAGGCAATAAAGCAGGAGGTATAAAAAAAGATGGTGGAAAGGCAGAGAGCGTTCATCTGACTCTGCGTCCAGTTGCCAAGCCTGCATGGCAGGATGACAATCTTGCAGCAAAATGGGAAAAGATCATGGATGTCAGATCAGAAGTGACCAAGGCACTTGAGGATGCAAGAGTTACCAAAGAGATTGGACACTCTCTTGATGCAAGTATTGGAATCTATGTTGATGATGTTGATGTGAGGGAGATTTTATCCTCATTTGGTAAAGATTTAAGAGATGTTTTTATTGTCTCTGATGCCTCTTTGCTATCTGAACCTGTTGAAAAGAGCCTGTCAAGCAAAGAGCTAACAGGTGAATTGGCAAACAGGGGCATAAAGGCATTTCAGATTACTGTAAAAAAAGCCCAGGGTGATAAATGTGATCGGTGCTGGAAATATGATACCACTACAGGATCAAGAGAAGATCACCCGGGTACCTGCTCCAGATGTTCAGGGGCGTTGGATCAAATATTGTAAACCCGATTTTTTACAAACAACGGAGGTGATAGTATGGGAGAAAAAGGAAGTAAGGACAAAGGTAGCAAGGAACCAAAGAAAAAAGCGGAACATACAATAAAAGAGAAACGTAAACTAAAACAGGAAAAGAAGAATAAAGGGGAGAACTAACCCCAATATTGTAACCAGCATTAACATAAAGGAGAGCGGAGCATTAAATCTGCTCTCCTTTATGTTTTGAGCATATCCAACCTTACTGTATCCCAATAGCCATCCAAGCAGGATTCCGGCAGTAAAACCGCCGCCATGCCCCCAGTTATTGATGTTTGGAATTGCAAATCCAAAAATTACCAGACTCAAAATCCATCCAGAAGTCATTCTTGCAACTGCTTTGCCCCCAGGTGTCTCTTTTTGTGATCTGCCAAAATAGAAGGCAGAACCTAAAAGTCCGCAGATTGCTGCTGACGCTCCTATCGTGACAGAGACACCAGCAAGACATGAAAGGTAGAATCCGATTATCCCGCTCAATGTGTAGATAATGAACATCCTGTGCATCCCGTAGATGACAGATACAAGAGAACCTATCTGGAACAGGGCAATCATATTAAAGAGAACATGCAAAAGAGAACCATGCAGCCAATTTGCAGAGATCAATGTTACAGCCCACCAATAGTTGCTGATAAAATGTCGAGTAAGAGTGCCATTTGATTGTGATTCTGTTTGTCCAGTAAACTTGTGACCCAGTTGCCCTGAATATTTATTGACAGCAAAGTTGCCGGTTGCCCCAAGTGATATCAGTATGCCAGTTGACGGGGATAGTGCAGTAAATGGGTTGATTGAGAGTTTAAGGCTCTTTCCGCTTAAGATTAGGCTCACCGAAAAGAGAATGATGTTGAGAGCAATCATCGTTTTTAGCAGGAGCAGATACTTTGTATGGTGATTTTTTATCATATAATTTCAACAGCGTTTAGATACTCTTTTACTGCCCCAAGAGTAAGAGTTAGCATCTTTGTTCCGATAAGTATGACAGCAGGATTATCATGGCAGTGGCATATCTCGGCAAATGCCGGACCCATAATATGAGATGGATCACTTACATTGTCAGAGTTCTGCTGTATAAACTTCAGATAGTCATCCAAACGGTTTCTCAGGATATGGAAATAGTCTATCAAGTGTCCTGTAGATGTTTGAGTAAGGTTTGATATATTTTTTGCTATTTCCTGAATATGTTGCCAAAATATCATTGTCAACTTCTGTTTATGCTCCCCTTCAGCCATGTAAAAGGCAATACCCCAACCAACACTTAGAATTTTCAGAATCTGAAGCTCATACTCAATGGTTGTAAAATGAATTCTCTCCGGTTCAGGCAAGTTTTGTAAAAGCATCTTCAGATCATCCCGATTAATAGCAAACACTGAAAGATTTTCCCCAAGTTGCTCTACAGATAGCGGTTCTATTTGTTTTTGTCCCATTTATACTATTTAGCTCTCCATTTCTCTTGCTTTCGCATGATTTCCAATCAAGAAACAATTGCAGCAGAGATGCTTGTGATCCTCTATGGTTTTCTAATATATTTATCTTTCTATAATCGGGAAATTACTGTTGCACTGATTAAAAAAAACATGCCATAATAATTTAAAAAAGGAGCATTTTCCTGAATATTACCCAAAGATATTTAAAAAACATCAGGGATAAACTCCAGCCTTTAAATATCAGCATAACCATAAAGTGTAAATAAATAATGATTAAAATCGAACTCAAACTTTTTGCCACCATTGCCCGTTATCTGCCCGATTCTAAAGAGCCATTTCTTTTGCTGGATGGGACAACCATCAGGGAAGTTGCCTCTAAACTTGGCATTCCTGAATCAGAGATGAAGCTTACCTTTGTCAATGGGATACAGCGACCTCTTGATCATGTTCTTGATGATGGTGACCGACTCGGAATTTTTCCACCGGTAGGGGGTGGATAATATGAGTTTTATAATCAAGTGCAATATTCTCATTTTTAGTTATGACCATAAGGAGATGATCGTTGCATGAAAATACTTGTTATTCACCAAAATTTCCCGGGACAGTTCAAACATCTTGCCCCTGCTTTGGTATCCAAAGGTCATGATGTTCTTGCCTTTACAATGCAAAAGAGTCCTCCGGCACAATGGCAGGGGGTAAAAATTGTCGGTTACAACCCGTCACGTGGTACGACTCCAAATGTTCACCCCTGGGTCAGTGACTTTGAGACAAAGACCATCCGTGGTGAGGCAGCTTTTCGAGCTGCCTTGCAACTCAGAGGGCAAGGATATATTCCTGACATTATAGTTGCCCATCCTGGCTGGGGAGAGAGTCTGTTTTTAAAAGATATCTGGCCTCATGCAAAGCTCTTCATCTATTGCGAGTTCTTCTATCATGCCAAGGGGGCTGATGTCGGATTTGATCCTGAATTTCCGGCTGCTGATC
>CAXNND010000140.1:0-5576 GCA_964203105.1 Desulfamplus sp. | reverse complement strand
ACAAACTTATCCTTGCTGAACAAATTATGCTCATCGACCAATTTGGTATTTGATATAGTTTTGGGTTCCTGAACAGACTTGTAATCATCACCATCTTCCAATGTGACATCAACATCATTTTTAGACTGGGTTAGAGGTTGTTCAATGATATTTTCATATCTACTATCTCTCTCAGACAAAGAATCTTTGGTCAGACTTGTTACATGATTTTCAGAAGGGGGATCATTTTTATTTTTTTTACGGCGGCGAATCACAGATGTACCAGCTTTTGCGTCATGCTCTTTTTGTTTATTTCCTGAAATATTGAGCTTTATCTGTTCGACTGTCTCATCCTCCAAAGAGCTCATATGGCTTTTAACCTCTATATTCATAGCCTTAAGCTTTGTCAAAATAGCCTTGTTTGTCATATTCAGCTCTTTGGCCAGTTCATGTACTCTGATTTTTGCCATCTGTTCCCCCAAAATATTCTTCCCTTATTTTTATTTTAATTTCTGAAATTTTGCAACCGATAAGCTACTCAATTTCAGTTGAATCCTGCAAAAAGCTGTTAGTGCCCACATCCTCGGCATTATCGGAGCGATCGTCACTATCATCAGAGCTGTTGTCAAAATATGAATTACTGTTATCAGAGTCTTTAAAAATATCTTTGTTAATATCAGAACACTCATCACCATTATCGTCCAAAATTGGAGAACGATTTCGCAGGATATTGCCCCCTGATGATGCTCTTGATAAATAGAGCATCTCACCTGCCCTTTTTTTTAAAAGCATGGCATCCTGTTCAGACAATTCTGATGCAGAACAGAGGACAGAAATTTCAGCAGATGCCACATCCTTGATATTAGAAAAACCATTTTCATACAATGAATCTGCGAGAGACTCTGTTATCCCTGGAATTTTCATCAGTGCATCATGCCTCTGCCTCTCTTTCCTGTTGTACTCATCCTTGCTCATAACATCAAGATGCCATCCTGTCAATTTACAGGCAAGACGGACATTCTGCCCGTTTTTTCCAATGGCAATAGATAGAAATTCATCCGCAACAATAATCTCCATGGTTCTGTTGTCTTCGTCAATAACCACTTTCGATATTTCAGCAGGTGCAAGGGCATTGCATACAAATTTTGCAATATCCGGATTCCATTGGATAATATCAATTTTTTCTCCCTTCAGCTCCTGTACAATACTTTGAACCCGATTGCCCTTCATGCCAACACATGCCCCAACCGGATCCACATCAGAATCAGATGAAGTTACCGCTACCTTAGAACGAACACCAGGTTCTCTGGCTGCACCCTGAATAGTGACGATAGACTCAGCAACTTCGGGTACCTCAGAAGCAAAAAGTTTAACAAGAAATTCCGGATGTGTTCTTGAAAGAACAATCTGTGACCCTCTTGACTCTTCAAGAACATCAAGTACATAGGCACGGATACGATCTCCACGTTTGTAATTTTCTCTTGGCATCTGCTCTTTGGTGGGTAGCACAGCCTCAGCTTGCCCTAAATTTACAATAAGGTTACCTCTATCTATTCGCTGCACAATTCCGTTTATGATCTCACCTTTTTTGTTGATAAAGTTCTCATAAACGGCATTTCTTTCTGCCTCTTTCATCTTCTGAATAATAACCTGTTTAGCAGATTGCGCCGCGATTCTCCCAAACAGTGATGTGTCAATTTTAATGCCAAGGCTGTCGCCCTCTTCACATTCAGGATCATATTTCAAGCCATCCTCAATTGTGAGTTCAACTTCCGGGTCCCCAACAACAGAGACAACCTCTTTAAACTGGAACACTTCAACTTCACCACTCTTTTCATCATAATGAACCTCAATATCAGCCCTGGCACCAAGTTTTTTTCTGGCAGCCGATTCAATTGCCTCTTTAAGGGTGGAGATTAATATCTCTTTATTGATACCCTTTTCACGGCTAACCTGTTCAATAACACGTTTAATATCTGTAATAAGCATTTCTATTCCCCATGGCTGGCTGAGAGTCTGGCTTTACTGATCTTGTCATACTCAATTTTTACTGTCTGTTGGTCTATATTCAGGACAATATTGTCACCTTCAATACCTTCAAGTAACCCCTTAAATTTTTTTCTGCCATTAAGAGGCTCTGTAATCTCAACATTCACCTGTGATCCCTTGAACCGTTCAAAATCTGATATTTTTATAAGGGGGCGACGAGGACCAGGGGAGGATACTTCAAGGTTGTATTTACCAATATCCTCAAGATTTACGTCCAGTATATCCCCAAATTGTCTGTTCATATTTACACAGTCATCAATTGTAATTCCACCCTCTTTATCAAGATAGATTCTGATAATGGTTCTCCCTCGGTCAGAGACCCGTTCTGCATGTACAAACTCAATCTTTTCAGATTCACACAATGGTTCTACAATTTTTCTGATAGTCTCACCAAAAGAGCAGGTATCACTTCTTTCCTTGCACATTCCCCTCCCCCATAACAATAAGACAATACATTCCCCAAGAAACAGAAAAACGGGCAAATGCCCGCTCCCTGATACGACAAGATAATTTAATCTTAAAACAAGACAACAATCATTTGTAAAATTACCCATAGAGGTCAATGGAGCGGGCAACGAGATTCGAACTCGCGACACCAAGCTTGGGAAGCTTGTACTCTACCAACTGAGCTATGCCCGCATCTAAACTATATGTTGATATATCTTCAGCATGTGTATAAGATTATCCTAAAAAAAAAATATTGTCAACAACTCTTTATCAGGCTCAGTCGGCTCTTTTTATAATAATATCAAGGCAAATCAGCCCCATATTTTTCCATGATACGTTTTGAGATATCGGCATGTACTCCGTTGATCATCTTTTCACTAAGAGTTTTTTCCCATGAGCGATAGACAATTCTAATGGAGAGAGATTTTTTACCTTGTGCTAAAGGCTTTCCTTCATACAGATCAAATATAAAAACATCTTCTATAAGTGGAATATGGTCTTTAAAATCTACAACATCTGCAATTATGCCACCAGCCTCAATATGCGAATCAAGAATCAAAGTCAGATCACGGGCAAGTGACGGAAATTTAGGAAGAGGGGAAGTTTTTCCCATTGCACCAGGCAAGGCTACAATGGATAAAAGCCTCTCAATATCCATCTCAAACATAAAAGCAGCCTGTTTGAGACCAAAATTTTTAAGTACTTGACTGCTTATCTTTCCTGCTGAACCAATGAGTTTGTTATTGAACTTAAGCATTGCCCCTTGACCTTTCTGATAATAGGGAAAGAGTGTCGGGTCGGCTTTTGTAAAAATTGTTTCGGCTACATCAAGCCCAAGAGAAGCACATAGCCCCTGAGCCACACCCTTTATGTCAAAAAAATCGCAATCATCAGTTTTTGTATCCCATGAAATCGGACTTCTCAATCCTGTCCAGATTCCAGCAACCATCTCTCTTTCTATTGGTTGCTCACCTTTACGGGTTGCTATAAAAACCTTGCCAACCTCAAACAGTCTTAAAGAGTCAATCTGCTGTGAGTTATTGCGTCTCATATTGTCAAGAAGTCCTGGAAATAAAGATGTTCTAAGGACAGAAAGCTCTTCCGAAATAGGGTTTACAATATCTTCCACAGAACGCCTCTCATCAGAAGGCTCAAGAAAAAGGTTGTCACAGGCAGAAGCTGATGTAAAACTGTAGTTGACAGCTTCACTAAAACCGAATCCGTTCATTATATCTCTAATATTTTCCCGCATCACAATTCGTGCAGATGGTGCTTTGGCTCTGACCGGAACATCAGGAAAACTTATCTGGATATTATTATATCCCCAAAGCCTTGCAACCTCCTCTGAAATATCCTCGGCTCTTGTTACATCAACCCTGAAAGATGGAACTGTAACAAGCACCATAGATGCTTTTTGTTTGGATACTCCAGTATTCTGGATATTGTCAGCCCCCATGTTTTGATCATCTTTTATTTGGAATTCGACAGATTCAAGATATTTTTTTATCTCATCATAACTCAAATTGGTGCCAAGCCTTGAGTTCAAAACATCTGTATTGACAATAATTTGAGTGGGTTTATGTTTAACGGGATAGAGATCAATCAGGTCATTCAGAATTGTCCCTCCTGATACTTGAGCCATCAGTGTGATTGCCCGCTTAAGAACATCCTCGGTTGCAGCAGGATCAACACCTCTTTCAAAACGATGCGAGGCATCTGTATTTATTCCTGAACGTTTTGCTGTTCTTCTGATAGAAACTGCATCAAAACAGGCACTTTCTACAAGAACTCTGGTTGTAGTGTTAAGAATTTCAGAATTTTCACCGCCCATTACACCTGCAATACCAACAGGACGTTCACCGTCACATATCATCAACATGTCAGGTTCAAGCGTGTGGCTTTTACCGTCAAGTGTTTTAAACGCAATCGCACTGCCAGCCCGCTTTACCTCAATTCTGCTTTTAGCAATATTGTCATAATCAAACGCATGAAGAGGCTGCCCCGTCTCCATCATTACAAAGTTGGTCACATCAACAATATTGTTTATCGGTGTAAGTCCAACCGACAAAAGTCTGTCCTGAAGCCAGAACGGAGATGGTCCAACCTTTAGATCAATAAGCATTCCGGCAGTATATCTGGGGCATATATCTGGATCAGACACCTCAACTGTGACAAAATTATGAATTGAAACATTATCATAATTTTTAACTGTCGGATTCCCATTTAGAAATACACTTTTATCTTCTGAGAATCCTTTTAGACTGTTAAATGGAAAATGGAGTTTTCCAGGCGGCTCACTGAATGCAGCAACTTCTCTTGCAAGCCCTATTACGCTCAGGCAATCTGGTCTATTAGGGGTCAGATCAACTTCAAACAGATAATCATAAAGGCTGAGAGCTTCAGCAAGCGGTGTTCCTGGAATCAGGTTTGAATCAAGCTCCATGATGCCAGCAGCTCTATCTGCGACAGAATCAAGTCTAAGTTCAGCAGCACTGCACAGCATCCCCTCAGAGACTTCACCACGCAGTTTGCTCTTTTTAATCTCAACATCACCTGGAAGAACTGCTCCTACAAGGGCACATGGAACAACAAGCCCCTCTCTTACATTAGGGGCACCGCATATAATGTCAAGAAGAGTCTTTTCACCTTCAGTATTAGTGCCTACATTTACCTTGCAGCAGGTTAAACTATCTGCTGTTGGATGCTTTATAACATGCTCAACCTTGCTTACGACAACTTTATCAAGGTATTCAAACCTGTTCTCAAATGAATCGACCTCAAGACCTGCCATAGTGAGCTTTTCAGCTATTTCGGATGGGGTATATTCTACCGAAGTGTACTCTTTTAACCAGCTTAAAGTAAATTTCATAAATACTCTTTAGGGGTAGTGTCGTTGAAATTAAAACTGCCTTAAAAAACGGATATCGTTTTCAAAAAACTTCCTTAGATCATCTATGCCGTATTTGAGCATTGCAAGCCTTTCAATGCCCATACCAAAGGCAAAGCCTGTATATTCTTCAGTGTCATAACCCACATTCTCAAATACAGCCGGATGCACCATACCCGCACCAAGAACCTCAAGCCACCCTGTACCTGAACAG
>CAXNND010000139.1:0-5578 GCA_964203105.1 Desulfamplus sp. | reverse complement strand
TGACAACTTTTCAAAAGTTGTCAAATCTTGAAATTTAAATTGGTTACACATTTTTCATGTGAGGAAAGAGAATAACTTCCCGAATAGAGGGCGAATCTGTAAGGAGCATCACAAGACGATCTATACCGATACCTTCACCGGCAGTTGGTGGCATACCATATTCAAGTGCTTCAACATAATCAGCATCCATAATATGCGCCTCTGTATCACCTTCAGTTCTTTGGGATGCCTGCTCCACAAATCTTTCATACTGATCTGAGGGGTCATTTATTTCTGAAAATCCATTGGCAATCTCCCTGCCCGCGATAAACAGCTCAAACCTGTCAGTCAGTTCAGGGTTTATATCGCTCTTCCTCGAAAGCGGTGATACCTCAACAGGGTATCCAGTTATAAAGGTTGGCTGAATCAGCTTTGGCTCTACAAGAGTATCAAAGAGCTTTGTAAGGATTTTTCCATAACGCTCTTTTTTGGTTATCTTTATCCCGTTTTGCTCTGCAAACTCAAGCAGCTTTGCCTGATCGCCAATAATTGAACTGTCAACACCGCCAATGGTGGCTAAAGATTCAATCATGGATATACGCCGCCATTTACCGCTATTTTGAGAATCAGACGGCTCAACAATATTGCCCTGCTCATCAATACCCCTAAAGTCAATAACCTCTCCCTGATATTGGATCTGAAAAGTTCCGTTAACCTCCATTGCAATGGTTCTGAACATCTCTTCGGTCATATCCATCAAATCTTCATAAGTTGAGTATGCCTGATAAAATTCGACCATTGTAAACTCGGGATTGTGCCGTGTTGAGACACCCTCATTTCTGAAATTTCTGTTAATTTCAAAGACCTTTTCAAATCCTCCGACCACAAGGCGTTTAAGATAAAGTTCAGGGGCGATACGCAAAAAAAGCTCCATGCCCAAAGCGTTGTGCCATGTCTTGAAAGGTGTAGCTTCTGCTCCTCCAGGAAGTGGCTGCATCATTGGAGTTTCAACCTCCATGAAATCTCTTGCCTCAAAAAAACGACGCATTGTGCTGACAATCTTGCTTCTTTTTACAAAGATATCCCTTGCCTGATCATTCATAATAAGGTCAAGATATCGTTGGCGATATCGTTTTTCAGGGTCTTTGATGCCGTGATATTTTTCAGGCAGGGGTCTTACAGATTTTGAGAGAAGTCTGAAGCTCTTTGCAAGCAGGGTCCACTCACCGGTTTTTGTCTGAAAAAGAGGTCCCTCAATACCTATAAAATCACCAATATCAAGTTTTTTAAAAACCGCATATCCACCATTTCCAACAAAATTCTTCTGAACGTAAGCCTGCATCTGACCAGTTCTATCCTTGAATCTGATAAAAGAGGATTTGCCAAAATTATTGACTGCCATCATTCTGCCAGCCACAGCAAAAGTTGTACCATTTTCACCCAGGATAACAGGCTCGTCATTATTTCCCGCAGTTCTATCATCTTCTTCTGATAGGGATTCTGTTTTAGTCTGTATAATCTGATGAAGCTCGCCAATGGTATTGGATACTCTAAAATCATTGGGGTAGAGATTAACGCCGCTCTCTTTCAGCTCGTTCATCTTGTCTTTTCTTGCTTTGAGAAGTGTGCTTGATTCTTCCATTTTATATATCTTTCTTTATTGCCTTATGTCCATTCAGGATTGGTTATCTGCTTCTAATGGATGGCAGCCATTCTGCCATTGAAAAATCTGTATAGTTACTCCATTTTATTGTGAAGTGTCAACATTTTGTTTGTGTCGTAAGCTGGGGGAGTCGGGTTAAACTATGGGGAGTTTTCCCGATAGCCATAAAGATATTTATGACGTAAACAGGTTAGTCAATGTCCGTTTCCCTGAAAAATAACTGTAAAGGTTGTCCCTGTTCCAGGTTTGCTTTCAACGTCTATCAAACCGTTATATGAGTCCACAAGTCTGTGGATAATTGAAAGCCCAAGTCCTGTGCCATATGATTTTGTGGTGAAAAAAGGGTTGAAGACAGACTCAATGTCATCCTGTTCAATTCCACAACCATTATCACTGACCTTGAGAAATATTCGATTATCTTTTGTTTCAAAAAGTTTAATGCCTATACATCCGTAAAACTCATTCTCTCTTAACATACAAGGCGTTTTTGACAACTTTTCAGAACTGTTGAGTAAATTTTCAACACCATTCTCTCGCCTTGTCTGTATTGACTCCGCACTATTTTTAACAAGATTCCACAAAATTTGCCTGAAATGGTCAGGATCAATATTGAACACGATAGATTTGTCAAGGTTCATCTCAAATTCAATCTTGTTACGGCATAACCCCTCATTTTTTGGAAGAGAGTCGCAATCACTACAAGAGTTGCTGTTATCAGGCAACTCATTGGCACTACCGCAAGTTATAACATTCTCTGGCAGTGCGTTACGACAAAGAGAATCCTGCCTGAAAAGCCTGATTGTTTCAACAATTTCAGGTGCAAGGGTGATTTGCCTTGAGTTAAAGACAGGGGGTTTTGCAAACATCAGAAAATCCGTTACAATTCTGGTGAGCCTTTCTGTCTCACGCAACACAATCTGCATAAGTCTGTAATTTGACGAGCCTGGTTCTGCATCCTCGTGCAGCATCTGGATAGAGCCTGACAGAGAAGCCAAAGGATTTTTTATCTCATGTGCCATACCTGCAGCAAGCTCTCCCATTGTTGCCATCCTCTCGACTCTCTTGAGATGATCTTTCACAAGTTTGAGATCTCGCCTGGCAATCTTTGCCTGCATGGCAAGAAAACCACTCAAAACAGCAACTGCAAAACATGCTGTCATAACTATAACAATCCTGTAAATAATATGATTCCATTCAACATTAGAGGATAGTTTTGCAGTTATAACAAAAGGGGCTATTATACCATAATACTCGAGATCAATGAGCACTCCATATTGAAGGCTGCACAGCGTGGCAATAATAAGGCTCCCCTTACGGAGAAGGAGCATACTTGCAGAAATGATCACCAAAAGATAGAGAAATGTGAATATGCTATGAAACCCACCTGTAATGAAAATAATAGCACTTACAGTAAATGAATCAATGGTAAGCTGAATATAGGCAAACAGGGGGAAAGTGGAAAATATTTTAAAAAGCAGCCCATAGGCAACGGATAAAGCAAGCATTAGCAGAGCAAGAAAATATGCTGCCACAAATGGTCTTGCATCAAAAGGGAGAGATTCATTGGTAGAAAAAACAAGCGTGGAAAATATCAGGACAATAGAAAAAACAATCCTGAAAGATATGAGCCATTTTAATCCACGCTGCATTTCAACCGGAGTTATCATTTTTGGTTACTCAACAATTTTTAATTTTTACTTTAAGTTAGGTAGAAAATTTGGGACATTATTGAAGTGGTTAACTCCCAACAGCACCTGCAATACTGAATATTGGCAGATACATTGCAACTACAAGTCCTCCAATAACAACCCCAAGAAACACAAGCATAAAAGGCTCAATCATAGCTGTCAGGTTGCTAACTGCTTGATCTACCTCATCATCGTAAAAATCGGCAATTTTGCCAAGCATATCATCCAAAGCACCTGTTGACTCTCCAACCGAGATCATTGAGCATACCATAGATGGAAATACACCACTTTCAAGAAGAGGATCTGCCATGGATCTCCCCTCTGCAATACCCACCTTTACATCAGAAATGGCAAATTCCACAGTTTTATTTCCGGCTGTCCTGGCTACAATGTCAAGTGCCTCTAAAATGGAAACACCACTTGACATCATTGTTCCCATAGTTCTTGTGAATTTGGCGACAGCAACCTTTTTGATAAGTATTCCAAATACCGGAAGTTTTAAGGCAAAGTCATCCATGACAATTCTGCCTTTTGTGCTGCTATATGCTTTTTTCATAAAAAACATAAAAGCAAATATTCCGATAATAATATATACAATATTTGCCACAAAAAAATTACTCAGGGTAACAGCCATCTGTGTCGGAACAGGCAACGAACCGCCCATATCATCAAACATTTTTTTAAAAACAGGGATAACAAAAACCATAATAACTCCCACAACAATAATGGCAATGCTCAATGTAATGGCAGGATAGGTCATGGCACCTTTCACCTTTTTTTTCAGCTTTGCCATCTTCTCCATGTATGCCGACAATCTTCTGAGAATGATATCAAGAATACCACCGGCTTCACCTGCGGCAACCATGTTTACAAACAGATCATCAAAAATTTTCGGGAATTTTTTCAAGGCATCTGCAAAAGTCTCTCCTGTCTCAACATAATCTTTTATTTTTTTCAATATTTTCTTGAATGTGGGATTTTCCTGCTGGGTTTGAAGAATGTCAAGGCACTGCAAAAGGGGCAGACCCGCATCAATCATGGTTGAAAACTGTCTGCAAAAGATAATGACATCAACATCTGTTACCTTGGGCTGCAAAAAGCTAACATTTTCAAAAAGATCCTTTGGTTTTTCCTTTACTTTTACCGGCTGAAGTTTTCTTCTTTGAAGGCTTGACCGTACCTGATCAGCATTCTCTGCATCCATCTCCCCTTTTACTTTTCTGTTTTTTGAGTTTTTAGCTGTCCATACAAAAACTTTCATTACCATCTCCTTTGCCGGGGGCTAATCTGAATCATTACTTACAGTCGCCCTTTGTTATATCCTACCGAATACAGTTTCTTCCCGCAGATTTGGCAATGTAGAGAGCCTCATCCGCCTGTTTCATCAAATTATCAAGTGTTTGTGAATCATCAATATTCGTCAATTCCTGATTACTATCCACATCCATTGCCTGCTCACCATTCAATAGATTTATGTTTAACTGACTCATTCCAATGCTCATGGTGCAGGATACAAGTTCGTTGCCAATCTGCCAGCGAGAATCTTCAATATTTTTCCTGATTCTATCTGCCACAACAATAGCATCATTAAAAGGAGTTTCAGGAAGCAGTGCTGCAAACTCCTCCCCACCGATTCTTCCAAAAATGTCATTGACTCTCAAACTATCAATGCAGATGGCGGCTACATTTTTCAGAATCTGATCCCCTGTCTGATGACCATAGGTATCGTTAATCTGTTTGAAATGGTCAATGTCCATCATCAAAAAGGTGAATGGACGTTTATAGCGTTTGGAGCGACTCAGCTCCTCTTCTGACCGTTCTATAAAGTGTCGGCGATTACTGGCACCTGTTAAATAATCTTGAGTTGCCATCTTCTGATATTTAAGGGAAATCTCCTTTAATGCCTCTTCAGATGTCTTTCGTAGCTCAATTTCATCCTCAAGCAGCTTCTGGATTTTGCGAAGTGAAATGTGAGTATTGACCCTTGCCAAAATCTCCTCCGAGTGAAAAGGTTTGGTAATGTAATCAACAGCCCCCATCCTGAATGCCTTCATCTTATCTTCAATTGCGTCTATGGCACTTATGAATATAACAGGCACAGATCGTGTAAAATCATTCTCCTTGAGCTTCTGGCATACCTCGTATCCATCCATTTCAGGCATCATTATGTCAAGGAGAATAAGGTCGGGTAACGTTGAAAATGCAGATTGCAAGGCAATATGACCGCTGGGGGCCGGTCGAACCTTGT
>CAXNND010000138.1:0-5688 GCA_964203105.1 Desulfamplus sp. | reverse complement strand
GTCTTCCATAAATTGGTGTCAAAAAGCGATCTTCATAGGCATGTTTCAAAAAATATATCCCCTCAGGAGTTTTTTTATCCCCCTCAACCATCTTGGGACCATCGACTTCACCTGTCGAACAGGGAATCTCAAGAACATTTATGAATTCACCGTTTTTTGATGTGTATATCCAGAGTGTTTGAGAATCTTTTTCAACTATAATGGCAGATGCTCCTTCTCTTGGAGATTTAATCAATGAAGATGATATAAGATTGCTCCCATATTTTTTTATACCATATTCATTTTTTACATCGTACCCTAAATCATATTTTCTTTCTATTCTACCATCTTTATAAGAGCTATTATTATGCATATATAGGGCATTGCTTTCGCCAGCAATAATAGTGAAAGCAGGCAACAGCAAAAAATAACAAACAACTCCAAGCAGAGTTCTTTTTACTGAACAATATATATTTTTACGCCATAGTTTCAAAAACATACTCCTTATAACAACTCCCGCTGACATGGACAACCAAGATGTTCATAGGCTTTTACCGATGCCTTTCTTCCTGAAGATGTTCGGAGCACAAGTCCACATTTAAGAAGATATGGCTCTACAACATCCACAAGGGTGTCTGTCTCCTCCTGAAGGGTTGCAGAAACAGCTTCAATACCAACAGGACCTCCACTATAGAATTCTATTATTGTATTTAGATAGTTTCTATCCAAAGGCGTCAATCCTATTTCATCAATACCTTCAAGAGCCAAAGCGTCTTTAACGCTATTGAGGGTAATCTGTCCATCTGATTTTACCTGTGAGTAGTCCCTGACACGCTTCAGTAGCCTGTTGGCTATCCTTGGAGTTCCTCTGGATCTTTTAGCAAGCTCGATGGCACTTGTGCTGTCCATAGGGGCTTTTAGGAGAATTGATGATCTTTTTACAATAGCAATTAATTCATCCATAGTATAAAAATCAAGATTCCTGAAAAGCCCAAACCTGTCTCGCAACGGCGATGATAATAGTCCAACCCTGGTAGTAGCACCTACCAGGGTAAAATGTTTGAGTCTGTAACGATGGCTTCTTGCATGAATACCTTTGTCAAAAACAAAATCTACTGCATAATCCTCCATTGCGGGATAAAGGAACTCTTCAACAGTCTTGGGTATTCTGTGTATCTCGTCAATAAAAAGAAAATCACCAGTGCCAAGGTTGGTTAACATTCCAATAAGATCCCCCCCTTTTTCCAGAGCAGGCCCTGATGTCACCGTGAGAGTTCCTCCCATTTCATTGGCAATAATGTGAGAGATTGTCGTCTTTCCAAGTCCTGGGGGCCCGTGGAGAAGTATATGCTCAAGGGACTCACCCCTCATCTTGGCAGCCTGAATAGCAATTTTGAGAGTTTCTACTGTCTCTGCCTGTCCAACATAGTCATCAAATTTTTCTGGTCTCAGTGAATATCCAGCATCTGCCTCCCTGTCTGTCTGAAGCTCTTTTGGAGAAGACAACTCAGGTAAAGAAGCTGGTAAAGATGATAATGAAGAGAACGAAATAATAGAATCACTCATACTGAACGCCCATTTTTTATGATAGCAACAACCCTAAATTTTAAAGTTTTTGTTCAAAACAGCCTCAAACAGCTCTTCCGGAGTTGATATCGAAGGATTTTTTTCCATTGCTATACTAACCATTTTTCTTGCAATTGCACTGGTATAACCTAACTGTTCAACAAGCACATCAACAACCTGCTGAAAGATTTTCTGGATCGAAAGAAAAGGTAGCATAGCCCCTGTTACTAATGGGAGTGTGGAAGATACGGAATTTTCAGCAGCATTTTTTAATCCAGATGCGGTTGGATTTTGATTATAGATGTCTGAGTTAGAAATGGGTTCAGAGATAAAACGTGATACCTTACCATGGAGAGTGGCAACAATTTTCTGGGCAGTTCTCTTGCCAATACCCTTTAGATTAGAAAGGAAGTCAATATCCTGCTGTTCAATAGCTGTAGCGATTTGGGATATTGATTTTTCCATTGCCTTTACCGCCTTGAGAGGACCTATTGCATCAACAGAGATAAAAACCTGAAAAAAATCCTTTTCATCTTCTGAATTAAATCCGATCAGAACGGGTTTTGGTTGCCTGTCAGTCTGATAATAGTAAATATAGAGAGAAATAAAATTTTCAGCTTTATCAACTACCGAAATTTCATTGACTAGCTTTTCCATTACAGAGACAGGAAGAAGAATCTCATACCCTATATGCCCTGCCAACAGCAGAATCCCATCCTGATTTACCTTTAATATTTTGCCTTCCATATATGCAATCATTCAGTAACCCTAAAAATCCTGTTTATTTCCACATCTGAAAAATCCGGCAATTGCCAGAGCAAGAGCGTCAGAGGAGTGGAATGGTCTTATCTCTTCAGGGTGATTAAGAAAGTGTCTTACAGATTTTTCAACCTGATATTTATCTGCACTTCCTGTTCCTGAAATCAGCTTTTTGGCCTCTTTAACAGGAATTTCATATATTGATGCACCGGATTTATAGGCAGCAAGAAGTAACACACCAGTCACTTTGCCAAGAGTGATACCTGAATTGGGATATTGCTTAATGGAAAATATATCTTCCAGAACAACGACATTAGGGGATTGCTGACGGAGAAAATCAATGGCTTGAGTATAAATGCGATTAAGGCGTAAACAAAGTGGGTCTTTTTGATCAGTATTAATACTACCAAAAGAATAGGCTGACACTTTTTGTCCATCTCCCTGAACCATACCAATTCCTGTTCCGGCAAGTCCCGGATCTATACCTATTATTTTGATCATTCAATTTTGTTAAATTTTTGAGTGTTTTTTCAATTTAATGTTTTAAGTTTCTCTTTAGCAGTAGCGGCTTCTTGAGTTTGAGGATATTTTTTAATTAGATCGTTTAAAATTAAACGGGCATTCCCCTTTTCTCCAAGATTAGCAAAAGAATATGCCTGTTTCAAAAGGGCTGAAGGTACTTTATTTCCTTTTGAATACTCATCTACAACTCTCTGATATTCAAGAATTGCTTTTTCATACCACTTGTCTCTGTAATAACTGTCTGCTATCCAGAATCTGGCATTGTCTGCGTTATCTGCAGTTGGATAACGCTTTATAAATGCTTCAAACTGATTTCTTGCCTGCTCATTTTTTCCAGCATCCAAAGATGCTTTAGCCGCATTATATTCATCCTCGCTGTTCTTCTGTGATGTTGTTGTAACTGATAAAACTGTTTGTGTATTATTTGTGGTATTTACAGCTTGTGGAGTGGTGGCTACACCACTATCTGTAGGCAAAGATGATTCAAGACCAAGATGCTGTTCAATTATGAGAATACGCCTGTAATTATTAGATATAGCATTGTCAAGACGGCTTAATGCAGATGAACCAGATGTCTCACTTGCCTCTCTAAGGCGATGCTCCGACTCTTCAAGATTCCCCCTGACTGCCTGAATATCAGTTTTAAGACTCTCCATCATATCTCTGACTTCAGCATATTTTTCCCTCTGTTCTTTTTCAAGAGTTATGAAATCTTCATTAATCATGCTGTCATATTGTTTTTTCAGTTTAGCATTATCCTCTTCAAGAGTTGCTACTTTGCTTTCAAGAAGTTCAAACTCGTTGCTACCAACACATCCTGAACAAAAAACTGATAAAACAATCAAACTAAAGGGTAATAAATTATTTTTTTTCATCTTTAAAGCATCCGAATGGTTTAATCATTTAAATTTAATAAAATCCTTCCTCCCTGCTGACACTCAAACATAACTAAGAAATTTTAATCAGTCATGTTTGAAGGGGAGGTGGATTTTAATTTGATTCAATTTGACTATACTGAGTGCTCTATCTGTAAATCAGTTACCGTAATATATATTGTTATACCACGTATTACCGAATTACAAAGTGACCACGTCTATTCTTTGACCATGCAGATTCGTCGTTACCCTGTACAGATGGTCTCTCTTCTCCATAGCTTATGGTGTTCAGACGGAATTCAGCAATACCAAGATCCTGTAAGTATCTTTTTGCTGACATTGCACGTCTTTCACCTAGGGCAAGGTTGTATTCTGTTGTACCTCTCTCGTCACAATGTCCTTCTATTGTAACCGTAAGAGCACTGTTTCTGGTAAGAAAATCTGCTTTTTCTTTAAGAAGCATACGTGCATCAGGTACAAGTTCAGCACTATCAAAATCAAAGTAGATGTCTTCCATCTCAAATTTTTCTCTTTCAGCAGCAATAGCTTTTCTTAATGCATCTTCTCTCAGACGCTCTTCCTCAAGAGCTTTTTGTCTTGCAATTTCCTCTGCAGAAAGCCCATCCTGAGAACCATTCTGAATTCCGGCTGACGGATCTGTTTCTACAGTCTTTTTGGCACAAGAAACAGTCAGCATAATTGCTGACAGAAATAGCAGAACCATCGCCTTAACAACAAGTTTTTTTCCCATCTTTTCCTCCTAAGTTTTAAACGATTTAAAAAAATTTATTATTTATTGCCAAACGCAGATGACCATGCTGGATCTGTCTGAGAACCTCCAAATGTAAAAAGAAGTCTTTGATCCGATCCAGTTGAAGTCATCACAAATATTCTTGATGCCCCCTGGCGTGTTGAACTGAAAGCAATAAGGTTTCCATCTGGAGACCATGATGGATCCTCATTATCTCCTTGACCGCTTGTCAGCTGAGTCGGTCCACCCCCTTTGACATCAATAACATAAATGTTAATACTATTTTTAACAACACCAACATAAGCTATTTTATCACCATCCGGTGACCATGCAGGAGAGGTGTTGTAATTTCCCTGAAAGGTCAGACGTGTTGCAGAGCCTGAACCTGTGTCGCCAATATAAATTTGAGGGGTTCCAGCTCGTTTAGACACAAAAGCAAATCTGGTGCCATCTGGTGAAAATGCCGGAGAGACATCAATTCCCGTTGATTTAGTCAACTGTCCTTTAACGTCACCATTTCCAGAAATCATATAAATATCCTGATCACCTGAAAAACTTAAGGTTGCTGCCAGAGAGAACTGTCCTGGAAGCCATGCCGGAGTAATATTTAAACCTTTTTTAGCCAGAATGATATCGCTGTTTGATCTCAAATCCCTGATATAGAGTGCGGGGGTACCCTTGGCATAGGAGGTAAATGCAATATAGTTACCATCAGAAGATAATGCAGGTGACATTGTAATATTATTAAAATTTGTAATTCGAGAGATATTGCCACCATCAAAGTCGCAAGTAAATACCTCCTTGTTTCCTTTAACAGTTGAAATAAACGCAATTTTACTCCCGAAAACCCCCATTTTACCAGTTAATAATAAGGAAATTTCCGCACAAAAACGATAAACCATGCTTTTAATATCCTCCTTATGACCGGTATAAACCTTACCTATAAGAAGTGTCTCTTTAAAGGTGTCAAACAGCCTTAATTCAAGCCTAACCGTACCATCCTGCTCCACAATCCCACCGGTAACAAGAAGTTCTGCACCAATAACCGTCCAGTTTTTATAATTAATTTCTGCACCAGTAATCCCTTTTTGAGCAGGATTTTCAATAAAAGCTGCCTTATCCATGACAGTAAGATACCCTGTAAAGTCAAGAGCATTAGACATGATATCCACAGCATTTTTACCAAGCGACACTTCCTGGTCATGCCCTGTAATGGCTTTAAAAAAAGGTATTGCA
>CAXNND010000137.1:0-5725 GCA_964203105.1 Desulfamplus sp. | reverse complement strand
ATTCCCCTTATATTTGCCACATAGGAGAGATAATCATAAACCAGCATGTTATGGTAAAGCGGAGCAGATTCTGGCAGGTAGCCCATAAGTTCCTTGATTTTAAGGCTCTCATCTGCAATTGAAAGGTCTTTTACAATGATGTCACCTGAAGATGGTTTGACAAAACCAGTGAGCATTCTGAGCGTTGTTGTTTTACCCGCACCATTCGGGCCGAGAAGTCCAAGTATCTCGCCCTTTCTGATTTCGAGATTTATGCCGTCAACCGCACACAAGTTGTTGTAGTATCTGGTCAGATTTTTGACCTGTATCACACTTCCTCCTTTAAACATTTGATGTTTTTCATACTTGATGAATACTTAATATCTTAGCCAATCAGACCGTTTTTGTGGATAAGTTGTTGCCTACAGAACATAAACAGGTGTGCCCCACCGTAGATTTGGAGGGGTACACCTGTTTTATTCAATCTGGAGTAAATCAGATTATGTATTTATGGTTACTTATATGTGCAATCAATTATTCTGGTCTTTATTGAGACTGGGTAGCGTCTTGTTTTTATTCGTGGTGTGCTTCAGTGGTATCGTCCTGATAACCCATATCATGCGAACTCATTGCCGGACAATTCATTCTTCCCATTCCCTTGCCACCCATACCGCACTTCATTCTGTTGCCCTTCATGGACATACCGTTTTCACCCATGCCGCACCTCATTCCATTACCCATCATTCCATGCTTTCCAACTCCGAAAAATTCCATTGACATGTTAATATCCGGAGCTATTTTTTTTGCTTCAAGTGTAAGGTCTATCTTTTTTTCTGTGACCTGTTTCTGCAATTCAGTCAATTCATTGGACAGAGCTTTCAGCTTTGCCTTGTCAGGCGATGTCGTCTCCATAAAAATTCTGATCTCTTCCTGTTTTGCAATTATAGATGCCCTTGCAGTGGCTGTTTCGTCAGTGAACTGCTGACGAAGTGCATTGAGTTTGCTTTTCTGGTCATCTGTCAGGTTTCCCCAATTCTGTCCGCCTGTCTGGGTGTAACTTTCAGTAGCGGTCGCGTTGTCTTTTTTGCCTTTGTCAGCTCCATCCAATGCAAACGCTGTCCCTGCCATTGTAATCATTGTAAATACTACTATGGCTTTAATTATAGCCTGCTGTTTCATATTGCCTCCCTGATGGATATTGCAATCCATCTTTAAACTAATTATTTTTTTATTTATAAAACCAAACCTTACCAATATCTGCGACATGCTGATATATGCGGATTAGCTATTTGAAATAACTGTAAAAGCAATCAACATGCCAACGGTCAAAAAGCATGTCTGTTGTTTTAGAAAAAAATTATAACAGGCTTAATTATATGGTTTTTATTAATTATAATAATTGACGTCTCATGGATAATTCCATGTTAAACTGGATTAGACACTGAATATCAAGATGGCAATATGAGTATTTTATATCCAGGTATCCGACCATGTGGATACCAATTACCCAGATAATGCCAGTAATTTTGTTCAATTCAAACTCAGGCGGGGATACAGGACTATTATAATCATGATGTAGAAAGAAAAAGGATAAAAAAACTTACAGAACCATTGCTATGAGCACGGCTATATTGTCTTTCCCTCCGGCATCAAGAACAATATTGACAATTTTTTTGCAATATTATCAGAGTTAGTATATTTTTTGCATATCAAACAGATGATTTCCTCACTCACATACTCTTATATGATAAAGGTCAAATGATAAAATGGATTTACAATGAAAAAAACTGGAACAAACCGAAAATTTGAAAAGAACCGCCTACTACATGGTTTTTCACCTTTTCTGATCTTTGGTGTGGCAATAATACTTGTGCCTATCTTTGTCTTTATGACTATGGATAATATCAGGGAGCAGAATGGCCGCACCATCGAAAAACTGACGGGCAAGGGTATTTTTTTGATACGGGCATTTGAGGCCGGAACCAGAACAGGAATGTTGACAATGAGCTGGAGCGTATCCAGAGTTCAGAGCCTTCTTGTTGAGACTGCTCTTCAGCCTGAAGTTAAATATATGATGATAACAGACAATAACGGAACAATCCTTGCTCACAGTAATCCCGCAAGAGTGGGAGAGAAGTATGAAAATATGCCGAATATAAAGAGACTCAATGCTGATTCCAAAGCACTTAATGCAGACTCTCTTCTCTGGCATAGGGAACTTCCATCTGAAAACGGACAAAAGGTGTTTCAGGTTTTCAAGCGGTTCACCCCTTCCCATCGGCGTTTTGGACCCGATGTTCCTGCCAGTCCACTCTGTATGGTTGAGGAAGGAAGTGACTGTCTGCCTGATTCCATGAATAAATATCAGGCACGCATGAGGGATACGGACTGGTTCAGAATGCACTTTTTACCTGGCAAACGCGGCAGGTTTACAGAAGAGCATCAGGACCAGATAATTTTTGCAGCTCTTGATATGTCAGAGGTTGAGATTGCCAAATCCAAATACCTGAATCATGTCATTGCAATGGGCTTTATGTTTTTTGTTCTGGGCTGCACAGGTATTGTGGGGCTTATCGCACTTCAGGGATACAAATCTGCCAGAACATCAATTTCTGAACTGCAAAGCGAAATTGAACGAAGCCGCAGGCTTGCTGCTGTGGGCAAGCTGGCTGCCGGTGTTGCCCATGAGATCAGAAATCCTTTAAGCTCCATCAAGGGTTTTGCCACTTATTTCAGGGAACGTTACAGCAATGTCAAGGATGACATGGAAGTTGCGGATATAATGATTCAGGAGGTGGAACGGTTAAACCGTGCTGTTACTCAGTTGCTTGAGTTTGCAAAGCCTCTGCCTGTAATTGCAAAAGAGGTCAATATAAAAGAGTTGATAACACATTCAATCAAATTGATTGAATACGATAAAACCCAAAAAAATATTACAGTTCTTGTTGATTATAAATTTGACAGGGAAAGCATCATGACAGACCCTGACAGGTTAAATCAGATTTTGCTCAATCTCTATCTTAACGCAGTGCAGGCAATGGGCGAAAATGGAAAACTCACAATCAGGGTGTCTGCCACTCATACTGACAGAGTATCAGGCGATAATACAAAAGACAATATTGTGATAGAGGTTACAGATACAGGCAGAGGCATTGATGAAAAGGATATGGAGCATATCTTCGACCCCTATTTTACTACCAGACCAGAAGGCACTGGACTTGGACTTGCCATGGTACACCGTGCAGTTGAAGCATTAGCAGGCGATATTAGTGTTGAAAGTGAACATGGCAGGGGAACCAGTTTTTTTATAGTGCTCCCCTGTAGGTAAATGCAGCGGATTTCACCTGTAAATCGTGGTAATGACCTTTGCCTTTAAGTGTGGGTAACGGATGCTCCGAAGGAAAAATAATAATGAACGGAAAAAATAAAATTCTTGTTGTAGATGATGATGCTTCCCATCGGACGATGTTAAAAACTCTTATGGCAGGGTGGGGTTATGAGATACATCTTGCTGATGATGGCACTTCAGGAGTGGAAAGAGTGCATCAGGAACATTTTGACATCGTTCTTATGGATATGAAGATGATTAAAATGTCGGGTATGGAGGCACTGGAAAAAATATGCCTTTATAATCCTGCTCTTCCAGTTATCATAATGACCGCATATTCATCAATTGAGACTGCTGTGGAGGC
Source organism: Desulfamplus sp. (assembly GCA_964203105.1). GTDB lineage: Bacteria > Desulfobacterota > Desulfobacteria > Desulfobacterales > Desulfobacteraceae > Desulfamplus. The sequence continues at coordinate 2,054 of CAXNND010000137.1, read as the reverse complement.
TCTTAAAAGTGGAGCCTATGACTATATGACCAAGCCTCTTGATTTTGACAAGCTCAAATTGACCATATCTCACATACTTGAAACTCTATATCTTAAAAAAGAGAATATTCATCTAAAAAAACGGTTAGATCAGAGTTTTAGCCGTGATGATATAATAGGTAAAAGTGCTGTGATGGCAACCCTGCTTGATACTGTGGAACTGGCAGCTCCGTCTGACGCCAACATTCTTGTCACAGGTGGTTCAGGTACGGGCAAGGAGCTTATCGCAAGTGCAATCCATTATAACAGCCCGCGGCGGGATATGCCTTTTATAAGGATCAACTGTGCTGCTATCACAGAAACATTGCTGGAATCCGAGCTGTTTGGACATGAAAAAGGCTCTTTTACAGGGGCGGAAAAGAGGCGTAAAGGACGCTTTTTTCAGGCAGATGGAGGTAGTATTCTGCTGGATGAGATTGGGGAGATGAGTCTTGCCATGCAGGCAAAGCTGCTCAGAGTGATTCAGGAGAAGGAGATAACACCTGTTGGCAGTGAAGATAATATAAAGGTGGATGTGCGTGTTATTGCTTCAACCAACCGCGATCTTAAAAAAATGGCAGAAGATGGACGATTCAGGGATGATCTCTATTTCAGGCTTAATGTAGTTACCATTGAGATTCCACCATTAAGTTCCCGAAGTGAAGATATACCATCTTTAGCCCTACATTTTCTTAAACTCTTTTCGGAAAAAAATCATCGTGATATTAAAGGATTTACACCTGAAGCCATGGACGCAATGATACGGTACGGGTGGCCAGGGAATGTGCGGGAGCTTATGAACTGCATTGAAAGGGCGGTTGTGCTTGCAAGATCAGATTATCTCTCTTTAGCCGATCTTCCCTTTTCAGCACGAGTACCCCAACCGTCAGATGCTAATAGACATCAACTTGAAGAACATCATGAGCCGCATGGTGAGATTGGAGACAAGAGGACTTCCGAAACAGATAGCACAGCCAATCGATCTGGGGAAGAACCTCAACTTGAAGATATTCCGCTTGCTGACATCGAAAAAAAAGCGGTGCTGCGTACACTTGAATCTGCCAGTGGCAATCGCAGCGAAGCTGCAAGAAGGCTTGGTATAACAAGAAAAACTTTGCTGAAAAAACTCAGACTGTATGGAGAAGCATAATCCTACTATCTCGAAATAACTCAGTATATAAGGCAATTAAGAGCATGTTAACTCAAAACCGCATGTTTCTGTATGCTTGCCCCGCTATGCCAACTTACTGGTTGCGAACAGCTTTTTATCCCAAAATCCAGTTTTCATATTTTAAATCAGGGTTGATTATTTGTAATTTACTAAAGACACTATCATTGCTTACCATTACAGCATCTTCTGTGACTGCTGTAGAGGCGAGTATTAAATCAACATCATCGCGTTTAGCAGTTTTTGTTTTGATACCATATTTCCTGATATAATTAACTTTAAGCTCTCCGAAAAACTTTGCTCCTTGTCTGGTGATTGGCAAAATAGTGAGATGAGTGTCGATAAGTTGTAAGGTCTCCCGCATAAAACTTTTTACTTCTTCCGTGCTTGCTAAAGAAAGTCCAAATTCTAATTCAAATAACGTCAGTATAGAGACACAAACCTCTGCATCATCAGCAAGGTTTAACAAATGGCGACCAACAATATCATAGTGGTCTGAATATGGGTCTTTTAAATAAGATATAATATTGGTATCTAAAAGGTATCTTTTCATTTTTCTATATTTTTTAAATGTGATGGTTCTTTGAACGCAAAGCCTTTCCTGAAGGACTGCGAAGCCTTTTGCAAAGTCTCAGACGCTTCTTTACTAAAGGGATTTTTCCTAAAATCTTCAAGTACTCCCGCCCATTTTCTTTTGGGAGGTTGGTCTGCAGGAGTTTTTATTTGAGCAATATCTTCTTTTACCTCTATAGTAATCTTAAAGGTATTGTTCGAGTTTGAGCGATCTCCAATTTTTTCCAACCATTCAGGCGGAATATTTGCTCTCTTTATATTGTCTATTATGGCTGTGGGCATCTTTTTTCCTTTA
>CAXNND010000136.1:0-5730 GCA_964203105.1 Desulfamplus sp. | reverse complement strand
ATATCAACCTCTGCACTTGGCTCTGTAAATGGGAAAAAACTTGGCCTGAATCTTAATGATATCTCCTCATCAAAAAGTTGATGAATAAATGTGGAGAGCGTACCCTTTAAATCTCCAAAGGATACATTACGGTCAACCATCAAACCCTCAACCTGATGAAACATCGGAGTGTGTGTCACATCAGAATCGCACCTGTAAACCTTGCCAGGAGCAATGATTCTGACCGGTGGCTTGACCTTTTCCATAACCCTCGGCTGTGTTGGAGATGTATGGGTTCGCAGAACAATATTTTCAGAAACATAGAAAGTGTCCTGCATGTCTCTTGCAGGATGATATTTGGGGATGTTAAGAGCCTCAAAATTATAGTAATCTGTCTCAACCTCAGGACCCTCTGCAATCTCAAATCCTATTTTTGAAAATATGGCAATAATTTCCCTTGAAATTTTTGTAACTGGATGGAGAGTACCCCTTGCAGGAAGCCTACCAGGCAAAGTGACATCAACATGCTCTCCATGACCATCTTCAGACTCAAGCTGTGCCTTGAGATCGCTCACAAGCCCCTCTAATTTCACTTTTAGAAGATTGGCATTTTTGCCAGCAAAAGGTCTATCTGCTACTGGAAGTTTGGGAATATTTCTAAGAAAAGCGGTCAGTATCCCCTTTCTTCCAAGATATTTTATATTAAGATGCTCCAAGGTATCAAGAGATTTAACTGTTCCAATTTCTCTAAAAGCATCTCTCTCAATCTCCAGCAGATTAACTGTTCCGGTTTCCTGTATCATATTTGTTTGTTCCACAACAATCCCCAAACATCTGTAGAGACGCACTTTGTGCGTCTTTATATTAAAACAGAAGACTTAATGTTAATAAAAACTTAATACAAAGGCTAAAGTTTAGCAGATGCAGCAGATGCGATCTGGGAAAATCCGGCAGGATCACAGATCGCAAGATCTGCCAAAACCTTACGGTCAAGTTCAACATTGGCAAGTTTCAGACCATACATGAATTTGCTGTATGAAAGATCGTTCATTCTTACAGCAGCATTGATTCTTGCAATCCATAACCTTCTGAACTCTCTCTTGCGTGTTCTGCGGTCACGGTAGCTGTACATCAACGCCTTGTGTACTGAATCTGATGCAGTACGGAACAGTTTTCCACGACCAGCTCTGAAACCCTTTGATAATTTCAGCACCTTATTTCTGCGTCTTCTTGCCTTGAAACCTCTTTTTACTCTCATTTTATTATATAACTCCCATAGACCCGATTTTAATTACAGGCAATCTATTATATCAATTATCAGAATTGCTTAATGCTTATCTACTACAAATAATATTTTTATCTTTTAACATGCTCTTGCATTAAGAATCAAAATTTTTACTAAACATCATGGCAGTCAATCAACCATTTGGCAACATACGTCTAACTTCACGCATATCACTTACATCAATTATCTGAGGCCTTCTCAGTCCACGTTTTCGTTTGGTTGTCTTCTTAGTCAGAATATGGCTTGCATGTGATTTTTTGAACTTGTATTTCCCTGAACCTGTCTTTGTAAACCGCTTTGCAGCAGCTCTGTTGGTTTTGATTTTTGGCATTGTCTTCTCCTTAAAATACTATCTTCTTAAAAATACCATCAACTTAAAAAAGATATGGTGGAACATTATACCCAAGGGGCATAACGCCACCATACTGTTATTTTTTATTATGAATAAAATGTCTTTTTAGCATTTTCCCCAGCCAAAGTTAAGACCAAGCTCAAAAGAAACTTAGATTTTTAACTACAACTGAGTTTCTTAAAAATTACAAAATACTGCTGAACATATCGAGATCTCCAGGAAAACTGGTATTCCAGAGATGGTAACAGATTCTGCAGATTACCTTGGAGCAAGAATCATGGTCATTGTTTTACCTTCAAACTTGGCATGTTGTTCAATCTGTGCAAAAGGTTCTGTCATAGTTCCAATTTTGCCAAAAATATCTCTTGCCTGCTGCATCAAAGTTATCTCTCTTCCTCTGAACATCATGGTAACTTTGACCTTGTCATTATTGGCTATAAATTTTTCTATATGCTTAACCTTTGTTTCAAGATCGTGAGTATCAGTTTTGGGTCTGACCTTTATTTCCTTAATCTGAGATGCTTTCTGCTTTTTTCTGGCCTCCTGATATTTTTTTGTAATCTCATATTTGTATCGGCCGTAATCCATTATTTTACAGACAGGTGGTTTTGCATTCGGAGATATCTCAACGAGATCTTGTGCATGTTCAACAGCTTTCCGCAGTGCATCGTTAATCGACATAACGCCTATCTGTTCCCCGTCAGGTCCAATAACTCGAACTTCAATGGCCCTGATCTCCTTATTTACACTTACCCTGTCCTTGTTGCCCTGTTTAACTATCCCACACCTCCCATGCTTTCAGTCCTGTGAGCATCTCAAATATCTGATCTCAATAATCTATCTGATATAGCTATTCAATATTATTATAAATAGCCTCTATTAATTTGCATTATCAACGGATAATTATATATAATTTTTATTAGGAAATGCAAGTAATATTTATTTGGCTCTCCATTTGTCTATTTAAAACGGTTCATACCTTAAGTTGTGTCTTCAATCGCATAGCTTTGCCTGCTCAAGTGTATATTTTTCAAGAAGGCTATCCTTCCAGTATAAATTCTCTTTTCTCAAAAAAAAACGTGTAAAAAGTTTAAGACTCTCATCTCTGAGGATATGGGGTAAAACAGTTATATTGCTCTTTTGGTAAAGGGGTGTCAATTTTCCAAGATCACAGGATGTCCCACCACCCATGGGATCTTCAAAAGCATAGATCACTCTTTGTATGCCAGAAAGTATAATTGCACCAAAGCACATCAGACAAGGCTCCATTGTGCAGTAAAGAGCGCACTGTTCCGCTACAATGTCAATATTGGAGCTACTGTTAATAGATGAATTCTCGCTATCAACGAAGTGACTGTGAGCAATGTTGTGTTCAAGATAGTGCAATGCCCTTATCTCTGCATGATCAATTTCGCTGGCTCTTTGCCGAGACTCTCTGTTTGCCCATTGAACATCAGAAGATATTGCAGATGCAGTTCCCTTTCTTGAACCACTTGCCACAACTGTCTCATCAAACACAATAACGCAGCCTACAGGAAACTCCCCCTGATCAAGAGCTTTTCCCGCCTCTGCAAGGGCAAATTTCATATAATGTTGATCTTTGAATCTCTTGTCTTTTAGGTGTGTCATAATTTGCTATCTTTTTAAGCTATTTTAGAGGTTCGAGTGAGAAGTCCGTCAGATATTCTGGTGCATCTTGCGATTAATATGTCTAAGGTATTTTATTATTCAGAAATTTCAATCAACAATAATTGCAGTTAAGCTGCCTATGTTTAATCAGAAAGTTCTTTACAAAATTTGAACAGTATGCACAATGTTTTTTTTATATTTAATGCAGCAGAAAGGTACTTTATGAACGATAGAACCATCTCCATTTGTGAAGCAAATGCCATTTATAAAAACTCATCAACTTGTGATGCCCCATCTATATGCGAGATATATCAGGAGCGTGAGAGACGATTTCTTTCAAATCACGGATGCTCAAGTTCTGATGCAGGTCCACGTTTTAGAGAGGAGAGTGTTTGCAGTATCAGAACCCCGTTTCAACTTGACAGGGATAGGATTGTCTATTCAAACGCATTCAGAAGGCTCAAGCATAAAACTCAAGTATTTCTCTCCCCTCTTGGAGATCACTACAGAACCCGCCTTACCCATACACTTGAAGTATCTGAAATTGCACGTAATATTGCAAGAGCCATGAGATTGAATGAAGACCTTGCCGAAGCCATTGCTTTAGGGCATGATTTAGGACACACACCCTTTGGTCATGGAGGAGAGACAGCTTTAAAGGAGATATTTTCCCGCAACTTTTCCCATAACGCCCAAAGTCTCCGTGTAGTTGATAAGTTGGAAAAAAGGGGAGAAGGGCTGAATCTGACATATCAGGTCAGGGATGGTATTCTAAAACATTCCAAGGGATTTGGTGATATCTTGCCTTCAACTCCTGGCAACACAGCATTAACTGTTGAGGGGAAAATTGTGAGGATTGCTGACATCATCGCCTATCTTAACCACGATCTTGATGATGCCTTGAGAAGCAAGGTTATTACAGAGAGTGAAATTCCTCCAATTTGCAAACACCAGCTTGGAAAAACCCACTCTGAAAGGGCAAGAACAATGATGCAGGATATTATAAGCAACAGTGGGGAGAGAAACAGTTTTGGAGATAAGCATAATAAGGAAGAAAATAGCAATTACGGCGATGGCATCAATGCGAAAGATAATTGTGATACTATTAGAACTAAAAATGAGAATTTTGTTCTCTATATGGGAGAAGCAACCTATTCAGCAATGACCATTTTAAGGCAATTTCTATATGAGAAAGTCTATCGGGCACCATCTGTCCATCAAGAGTTTGTAAAGGCAAAAAAGGTTCTGATTGAACTTTATAACCACTTTATGAGTGATGTGGATTTCCTTCAGACAGAGCTTGAAAAAATGGAGATGGCACCTTGGGATCCTTCAAAAAACTCTTTGGAACGTTCTGTATGCGATATAATTGCAAGCATGACAGACAGATATGCCCTTGAACTTTATACAAGACTCTTTTTTCCAAGACCAAGAGTATAAAATTTAACCAACCGACATCACATCACCCACCTTACTCTCAATGTCTATACTCCTTCTCCTCGTTTGTCTTTATGGGAACGGTTTAAGGGTCAGGTAAAAGGTAATTCTGAATGAAAGATACTGAAAAACAGATATTTGAACGGTTAGAACATCTCTATTCTGAGATGGACAGAGCATGGGAAACAACAGCGTCACTATATGGCTTTAAATGCAATGGATGCGATGAAAACTGCTGTGAAACAGAATTTCATCACCACACCCTGATTGAAAAAGCCTATCTGATTAAAGGATTTAATCAACTGCCACCTCCCGCTGCCGTTGGTGTGAAGAAAAGAACCAAAAAGGTTCAGACCAAAAGAAATATTGCAGCAAAAAAAGGGGAAAGTATCAGAATCATGTGTCCTCTGAATCAGGGGGGCAAATGTATTCTATACAAATTCAGACCCATGATCTGTAGGCTTCATGGAATTCCTCATGAGCTTAGAAAACCTGGTTGTTTGCCTGTTTTGTCACCCGGGTGCAAGGCAGGTTCAAACCTTTTTAATGCAGCAGGATACATTCAATTTGACAGAACCCCATTCTATATAGAGATGGCTAAAATTGAGAAGGAATATCAAGGACTGATGGATAATAAAGTGACAAGAAACAGGGAAACCATTGCACAGATACTTGTAAAATGATCATGCAGGGTGAAAAATAACGACCGATAGAGATCCAGCTTCCACATCAATTTTACATTTCATATTAAAAAAATTATGGAAACAAGACCAATATGAATACGATACACCAGATAATAAGCCCTGACGGCTATATTCACAACATTCAGGAAAAAACAGGCGAGCGATTACTAATAGAGCAAATAGCATCAGGAGAGCATATATTAACGGCAGAATCAATACAATCAAGTTTTTACTTCCCATCTGTCTCAGACTATATCAGAAAGGCAATAGCGGAAGGAAAACCCTATTTTTTTGTCGGAAGAAGCGGTAATGCCCAAATTGGTGTGAAAACAGATCAGATTAACCAGGGAGCGATGCCAATCATT
>CAXNND010000135.1:0-5742 GCA_964203105.1 Desulfamplus sp. | reverse complement strand
ACCCTCCAGGAGTGGATAGAACGCATTTTATAGCAGAAGTTGATTTAAATGTTTCATAATACTTCTACATAGAGTCATCCAAGCCTCCTCGAAGTAGATGGAGTTATATATTACTCCCCTCTACTCTGGAGAGAGGGGAGGCTGGAGGTAATAATAAAAAAGGAATTTCCTTAATTAAACAAAGTTTCAGGAGGGGGGGGAATATGCTCCATATAATTTTCGGGCTATTTTTAATCGCATTGGGTATCTGGGGTCTCTATGATGAGTACTATTATGTTGCTGACATAATAAAGGGAGGCTTGCCGATAGTGTTAATGTTATTGGGTTTGGTGGCAACATTGGCTGGATTCATTCCGCCAAAAAATGGGAGAATTTAAACAATGGGTAGGAATGAAGAGAAAGAATCAAAGGCTGAAGGGCAGCGGGATCCGAATGTGAAAGAGCAGGAGACAGGTGTGAAAACCAGAGAGTCTGAGCCTAAAGTTCAGGAATCTAAAACAAAAAATCAGGAAGCAAAAGTCAAATATCCTGAACAGAAGCTCAGGGCTCGGGAAGATGATATTGATGACGATGAACCTATAGTCAACGCAAAAGGAAAACAGAAAGTGAAAGCGTCAGATGTCAAATCAGGCAAGAAATCAAAACCAGCAAGAGAAGATGCCCAGACAGCAGATACAGAAGCCCAGTATTCATCAATTTTTTACTGGCACTCGTTTCTTCTTTACTGTGGTCGATTGCTCCACAGCGTGCTTGGTTTTTATAACCAGCTTTTTGATCTTGGACAAAATGACAAGGCAAAACTCTACAGCAACATAAGCAAGCATTACATCAACAAGGGTCTGTATGATAAAGCTCTGGGTTACCTCAAGGAGTGGAGCCGTGTTGAACCTACCAACACAGAGCCTTTTTACCAGCTTGGTATTGCCCTTTATGCAGCAGGAAACAGGAAGAGTGCCCTTGGCGTATTTTCCAAGGTGCTGACTCTTGATCCCGAGCATCTTGGTGCCCTTCACCGCAAAAGCTCGATTCTCCTGAAGAACAAGGATTTCAAGACAGCGGCTGAAGAACTTGAAAAAGCCATTGCAATTGATGGAGAAAATCCAAGATTTTTCTATCTTTATGCCATAGCACAGGAGGGACTTGGCGAGACAGACAAGGCGATTGAATCATTGGAAAAGGCTATTGAACTTGATCCTGACGAGATCAAATACCATCAGCACCTTGGCTTTCTTAATGTTAGCAAGGATGATCACAAAACTGCTGCCAAATCCTTTACAAAGGTGATGGAGCTTGAGCGTGAGATGGATGAAGATGACGAAGAGTCATATTGATGACAGGGTATTATATTCAGGTGCTGCAATTTTTATAGTTATTCTTGCGATAGCTGTATTCTTTGCCCCATGTTTTGATACAAGCCTGGTACTGGCTGCCAATGGAACAATCTATTATGAGCCGACCATCAGGAATATCATCATGCAGGATTGCAGCCAGTGCCATTCAGGTCCTTCCCGCAACCTTATGGAGTATAATAACCTGAAGGCCTATGCAGACAGTGGAATGCTTGCCGTCATGGTTCAGGGTCCCATGAGTCAGTTTGCCGGAAATGATATGGTCACAATACTTGACTGGGTCAATTCAGGTGCTCTTGAAAAGCAGGATGCCAAACCCGCAGGATTTACATCTGGTAATACTCTGGTTGCAGGTACAACAATTTATTATGAGCCAACCATCAAGAACATCATCAATCAGGATTGCGGCAGGTGTCATTCAGGTCCTTCCCGCAATCTTATGGATTATGACAGCCTGAAAGCCTATGCAGACAGCGGAATGCTTGCCGTCATGGTGCAGGGTCCCATGAGTCAGTTTGCCGGAAATGACATGGGAACAATAGTGGACTGGGTCAACGGCGGTGCTCTTGAAAAGCAGGGTGCAACACCAGCAGCGTTTTTTTCAACAACGAGTCAGCCTGCGGGATGTCCTTCGGGTCAGGCGTATGTTCCCAATGTACCCCTGAATAAAATGACCTACACCAATACCATTCAGTATGTATTGGCAAAGGATTGTTTGGGATGCCATTCAGACAAGTTCCGTAATTTAACTACCTATGAGAATGTCAAACTGTATGTTGATAATGGACTGCTGAAATCTTTGGTTCAGCGGGGCGGTCCCATGCACAGGTTTGCAGGACCTGACGGCAAATTGATAATATTATGGGCAGACAATGGTGCACCAAAGTAAGGTGTCTGAATTTATGCTATGAAAGGTCATAAATTTAGTTTTTACTCAATCCTTCGCCGTAGGGCTAAAGCCCTCGGCTAAGTTATAAAAAGAAGCCCTCTTTAAGAGGGCTTGAATAAAGTTAGCCCACAGCTTTAGCTTAGGGCATCAAGATTCATGGTATATAACACAGGAGTTAAAGAGAAAAATGAGAAAGGCTCATATCATCGGAGGCTTGATTGTTTTTGGTTCGGGACTGTTTCTTGCCTATATGAACAGTCCAATGGTTGTTGAATTTATCAAGGGTGCAATTCAGCCGATAACCATAATAATCGGTCTTGTTGCACTGGCAAGTGCACTCTTGGGGAAAAAGATTTACAGAACAATAAACTCTATCCTTGCAGGTGCCTGTCTTGTTATAGGGTTTTACGGGCTTTATGACGAATATTATGCTGTACTGGATTTCTTTTACGGGTTTCTTCCCCTGTTTCTTGTCTGTGCAGGCTCCGTATCTCTTGTGTACGGGATTATGAAAATGAGATAGCATTAGCAATATCAAAACAATATTCATAAATATTAATGTATTGTAATGCACAGATAATATTTGAGGTAAAGGAATAATGGCAACAAGAGCAGACACAATTACACGCATAATCAGAAATGCCTACGGGAAAAAATATGATCTTGACGATTATGAACTGGTTCCACAACCTGTCTCCGAGTCCTCAATCAGACATTATGTTTCCTATCTATTACCATTATTTTATTTCTTAAGGAACAGATGGATACATATCACCTTGGTTGTTTCAGTTATTATTATTGCTATAGGAACCATATATTACTACAACGAGATTCTGATATGCCAACACAATGTTGAAGCAGGAGAGAGCAAAGTTGCCGCATTGATGCAACGTCGTAATGATATTTCAGTCAATCTCTCAAAGGCTGTTCTGGATTACTCAAAATATGAGCGTGATGTTTTTACAGGAATTGTGGCTTTACGCACACTTGTATCAGGAGATGATAAAAAAGTTCAGGCACTCAAAAAACTTGTCGGAGATACTCAGCCCGAGTCATCTATGAAGGTTGAACAGTCAACCGGAAAGCCGGTAAATAATCTGACATCATCAGGCGAGAACACACTTAACTCATTAGGCACAGCACTCACTCCATTGGGCAAACTGATGGCTGTGGCAGAGCAGTATCCTGATTTGAAATTATCAGCAACATTTACAAGCCTTATGACTGCATTGATTGAGGTTGAAAAAGATATTGCTGCCGAGAGACTTAAATATAACGATATGGTCAATAAATATGCGGGCATGACGCAGTTGTTTCCTGGAAATTTTTTTGCAGCCATGTTCAATTTTCCTGAAAAATCCTACTTTACCCCGACAGAAGCAGCAAAAGCTCTTGTGCCAATCGGTTATTAGGGAGGCAAAAGTTTTGGGAAGCAGATTAAAAACACACGCATACGATATAGAACTTTTTGGCAGGGGTCCTCTGAAATCAAGAGTTGTGCTTGTAACTGTTCTTGTCATTTTCGGGACAATATATGCTTTCACTTCAGACTACAATTTAGCTACCGGTTCCGGAAATTTGAGCATGGTTCTTTTTTTAGCCGCAAATGTCTATTTTCCTGCAAAGAGGATCCGTCTTAAATATAGCATAAAAAATGTTCAGTCCCAGTTCAACAGCCTTTTAGTCTGGCATATCTGGCTCAATACTTTCGCCTTTATTGCAGCATGTATTCACTGTTATGTATCTCTTTGGTCAAACAACTGGCTGCTCGCAGCACTTTTTATGATGGGATGGCTCACATTCGGAGGATTTTTAATGTGGTTCAAATTCCAGCCAGGTAAGGTTAAAAAGGGAATCTATCTGCTGCACACACAGCAGACCATTTTTTTCATAATGATTTTTGCAATGCTTAAGGGTCACTATGTTTTCTGATTTTCAGGACGCCCTGTTTGCTTGTATCCTGAGCAATATGCTCTTCAATACACTTGACAGCATGATTTGTATGATTCGATTCAGATATGGAATATCAACAGTATGGTTATAAAACTATTCGCGGTAGTGCTTATTTTAGCCATTATAATCTTTGCAACCTTTCTTTATAAAGGTGCAACCAGACTTGAGGAGGAGATCAAGGCTGCAAATAATGGCGGTAAATGTATTGGCAACAGTGCAGCATGTCAGAAATGTGCCCAGCATGTCGGAACAGTCAATGTTATTGGAAACATACTTATGATCTGCATCAAGGGCTATTTGGGCTTTGCGGGCAGAAGCAAGGGGCTTATTGCTGAAGCCATACATTCCAGTGCTGATCTTATAGCAACGATTGTGATGATTGTCGGATTCAAGGTATCAGACAGGAAAACAGACGAGCAGTATCCCTATGGTTATGGCAAGGCAGAGTATATTGTATCCATAGTGATTTACCTGTTTCTCTTTTCCATAGGTTTTTTCATAATATACAATGGTGTAATTGCCATTTTGATGAACAGACTTGTAACACCATGTCTCTCAGCAGCGTGGGGGGCAATTTTTTCAATTGTAATTAATGAGCTGATGTTCCGTCAAAGTATATGTGCTGGCAGGCGGGTCAACAGCCCTTCCATGCAGGCAAAGGCGTGGGAAACACGCTCTGATGTCTATGCCTCTGTAGCTGTCCTTATCGGGATTTTAGGTGCAAAAATGGGATTTCCATTTATGGATCCTCTTGCTGCCATAATCGTTGGTGTGATCATTTTGAAAATATGCGTTGAACAGGTAAAGGATGCTGTCTTTAACCTGATGGACAAATCCTATGATGAAGAATACATCGAAGATATAAACAAATCCCTTGAGACCATGGAAAACATCTCGGGAATAAAGAAGGTCATTGCAAGGGAGCTTGGACCCATACTTGAGTTTGAGATAAATCTTTACGTGCCACCGGATATTTCTGTGAAAATTGGAGAGACAATAAAGAAAGAAGTCCATGACATTATAACAAAGATTGTAGATAGAAAATCAACAGTAAAGGTGCGACTCTTTGCAAAACAGTTTTGAAACAGAGAAACTGAGTTGAGACAGGGAAACGGGTTTGAAACATGGAGAAACAGAGTTAAAACAGGGTTTACACTATGAAAAATGATATTATTGAATATGAATTTTGCATGAGCCAGTTCAAGCTGGCAATTGTTGGTATTGCAATCCTTCTGGTTATTGTAATGGGATGGACAGCATATCACTGCACAATGACACCCCACATGAGAGATTTCAGGGTTGCGGCAGCCGTCCAACCATCTGCATCTCCCATAAAAGTAAAGGACAAGATGCTCCATCCATACTGGGGTAATTGTAATCAATGCCATGTTACTGTTGATCCTCCTACAAAGCCTATTTCACAGGTAATGGCTGCCGGTCCAATATCCATAAAAGATAAAATGCTCCATGATTATTGGGGCAACTGTCTGCTATGTCATAAGGTTACAGATGGTTTTCAGACACCTGCTGGCAATGGTGGTCAAGCAAACA
>CAXNND010000134.1:0-5780 GCA_964203105.1 Desulfamplus sp. | reverse complement strand
AACCATATAGTTATGGGTTGAATACCATGAAGGCACTGCAATCTGCTTTCCTCCCAAGTCTCCAAAGCCCCTTATCTTTGAATCTCCATGAACCGTAAGTGCACTGCCGTTGGTGTGATCCCATGCAAGCACCTTGACCGGAATCTTCTGCTTGAACCGCATCCAGACAGGTATCGGGAACATCAAATGGGTAAAATTGAACTGCCCTCCAATAAAAGATTCAGTCAGCACTGTCCAAGATCGAACCATCACAGGCTTTGGAACACTAATACCCTCATCTTTAAAAAAACCAAGGCTGTATGCAATCAGCAGTGGGGTTGCATCTGTTATGGGTATATAGCCAATCCTGAGATTCTTATTGTCATCTGCATAGGAAGAAAAAGGGGACAGCAGGCTGTCAGGCAGAAGTGAGGAGCTTATGGTGGCTCCTGCTCCAATAGTTATGGCAGCACTTTTTTTGATAAATGATCGCCTGTCTATTTTAGAGATGTCCACACTCTTTTTGACTGTTAGTTCATCGTTCATAATTTGGGTGCTATTCGTTTAAAATACATTGGAAAAATTTTTTGCTACCAACATGAGATTGCTTCAAATTTGTCAGTATTTTTTTTCTATAACTTTTGAATGAAGAGTCATTGATATTTCTTGGGTATGGATCGTCAATATCATATACTCCAATTACGCAGCCAGGATATCCTCCGATCAGAATAATCCTGTTTCCAAGAAGTATAGCCTCGTTGATATCATGGGTGACAAATACGGCTGTAAATCTTTCGCTGAGCCAGATATTGACTAACTCTTCCTGAATGTGTTCTTGGGTAAAAGTATCTAAAGATGCAAAAGGCTCATCAAGAAGAATCATCTCTGGATGCCCAACCAATGCCCGTGCAAGGCAAACTCTCTGTGCCATCCCAAGTGAGAGAGAGGCTGGTTTTGCATTTTCAAAACCCGAAAGCCCAATCATCTCAATAAACTGATAGACCCTGTAGTCAAGATTTTCAATATCACCGCGAATCCGGCAACCATAAGCCACATTATCTTTTACAGTAAGCCATGGGAGCAGCACTGGCTGCTGAAACAGCATTGATCTTGAAGGGTGAAGTCCATTTACCTTTATGCCATCTACAAAAATATCGCCTGATGTGGGAGGTTCAAGTCCTGACAGAAGGTTTAGCAGGGTGGTTTTTCCACCCCCGGATTCCCCAAGTATAACAACAAAATCACCGCTGCTGGCGGCAAAAGAGATATCATCCAGGACAATATTTTCTTCTCCAGCGCAACGAGTAAAAGTCTTTGATATATTACAAACATCTATTTTCAATTTTTTTATGCCCCTGCTTCAAGAGCAAAACTTGTATCCACGAGATTACCAATATTTATGAGCCTCTCCATTATTCCCATATCTTTGACCATAAACCTGTTGATTATCTCAAGAGATTGAATATCGGGCATAAGAGATACTGGATTTTTTGGAAGAAACGATGCAAACATCTGCTCAATCCCCCCCGTCTTCTGATCAAAAAAGCTGTGTGAAAGCCGGCTAAGATCATTTGAGCCGCTATATATAAACCGGCTTGACGCTACCATCAGGTGAATTACGTCCATAAGATGGTTTCTGTAATCGTTGATAACATAGTCGTGAAAAACCAGCACAGAAGAAGGATGGTCTGGCCAGAGGTTTGACGAGTGGCATATCAGCCTACCCCATCCTGATTCAATCGACAGGGAACCAAATGGTTCTTCAATAAAACATCCACCAATATCTCCTGAATGGTCATGTATTAGCATCTCAGGGAGAATGAAGGGCGGCACCATTTCGATATATACATCTGCATTCCCGCTGTTTTCAAGCCCTGCTTCTAATCCTGCTGATGCCATAAGCCGATATAGCATAAGATGATATACAGAAAGATAGTCAGATATTAAAATGGTTTTACCCTTGAAGTTGACAAGCTTATCCGCATCTCCTGAGCGATTTGAGGTTAGATAGGCACCTGGACGGATATCAAAAAGAAGAATCTTGATATCCATGCCTGAATCAAAAAGCACCATTGCTTCAGGGGCAGGAATAAATGCACCATGCAGTTCTCCTTCACAAAAGGCTTGCTTTATCTGATTCCAACTACCCATAGGAACTGCTGTCATGGGATGTGAAGTATGCTTTAGAAGTGCTGCACTTGAGGCATCACCTGCAAATCCAAGCATCAGGTGATCAAGAATCCTTAAATGGCCAATCTTTATGGAGTGGAGTTTGCCCAACCATCTCTCCTGTATTAACTCTTCTGTTAGGTATTTTTTATGAATAGCCAGTATGAACATTTCCGTATTAACAGTATATCATACTCGACTTATTGTATAATCACGTTAAAATATCCGATTTTTTAACACAGTATGGAGCTTGTGTGCAATATTTATATCCGGTTGTATTATATTTATGTAGCATACTATTGCATTATCATTAATGACTTGAAATTGCACATTTAATATAATATTCTTAAAAAAAATCTAAGAAACGAGAATAGCCTAATACTACACAAAAAGCAGAAATACAGATATTTACATGGACAAAAAAGATAACATTCCAATACGATTAGATTACCTGTTAAAGCCAGGTTTTATATATCTTGCAGACAAACCTGTATCCATATCAACAGTAATTGGGTCATCAGTCTCTGTATGTCTTTTTGACAAAAAGCAAAAGATAGGTGGAATGAACCACTTTCAGTTTCCTGAAACAGCAGACAGAGAGAAATCAACCGCCATATACGGGAATGTGGCAACTCTTGCTTTGATAAGGATGATGTTATCCAATGGTGCTAAAAACAGCCATATTGAGGCACAGATATTTGGAGGTGCTTATAATCCAGATGTTTCAAATATGAATGTCGGAATAAACAATATAAGAACAGCTCGAAGGATTCTCAACAGCAGGCAAATCAGTATCGTGTCTGAGGATGTTGGTGGTCAGCTGGGCAGAAAGATTATATTCAACACCTCAACAAGTGAGATTGCGGTATTGAAGGTTAAAAATTTACGACGGTCAGACTGGTATCCTTACGAAAGTGATCGTTGAATGTTGCAGGGACAACCCACCCGTGATTTTATCTTGAAAAGGTTGCCCTTTAACAGACAGAGGAAAGACATTAAAGCCCGCCCCGAATAAAAAAATTACATCCAAAAAAACTACACCTATTTTGAACCAAATGATGCTTCCGGCATATCCTCAACAGACTTGTCACCTTCCACAATAGCATCCATCTTCCCAAGAGCAGAAGGCAAAAGTGTGTTGATAAAGAACTCTGCTGTCATAATCTGTCCAGCATAATATGCAACATCTTTATTTTTCTCGGCATTGTCCTTAATCATAGCCCGATCAAGCCCACCTGCTTTTTGAGCAAGTTTTGGTGCTGCAACAGAAGCTCTCCAAAGCAGCATCCACGCCATAGTAATATCACCTGTAACCTCAAGGAAAGGATGAGCAAAAGAGTAAGCATTAACCATATCTGCTGACCGAGAGCGATCTCCGATAACCTTTGCGGTTGCCAGGAGCTTTTCAAATGCTTTTTCAAATTTTGCGGTTATCACCTCAATCCCTTTGACTGCCTTTGCATCCTCGATTGTATTACGGATAAGCTCAACAAAATAGCCAAAGGATTTGCCCTTGTTCATACCAAGTTTTCTGCCAAGCAGATCCATTGCCTGAATTCCGTTTGTACCCTCATAAATCATGAAGATTCGAGAATCTCTCATAAGCTGCTCAACAGGAAAATCCTTGATATAACCATATCCGCCATACACCTGGACTCCGTGGCTGCAAACCTCAAGTGCTTTGTCAGTAACGTACCCTTTGACAAGAGGGGTCAATACCTCAATGAGATCGCTGTATTTTTCTCTCTCCTCGTCAGTTGATGCAGCGGCTTTCATATCAGAACATTTGCCATTGAGATAAAGCAGACTTCTCATACCCTCAACCCATGCCTTCATGTTCAAAAGCTGACGCCTGACATCAGGGTGCTGGATGATGGGCACATTCTTTGCGTTAGGGTCTTTGCCAGCCATGATATTACGTCCCTGGATTCTTGTTCTGGCATACTCTAAAGAGTACATGTAGGAGGCAGTTGCAACTCCAAAAGCCTGAAGTCCAACAAAAGCACGAGCCTCATTCATCATCCTGAACATTTCTGGCATACCCTTGTTCACCTCGCCAAGAAGAGTGCCTATGCTTGGTCCCTTTTCTCCAAGTGACAGAGAGCAGGTGGCATTGCCATGAATACCCATCTTCTCTTCAATTCCGGTACAGACAACATTGTTGAATGCACCTAAAGAGCCATCAGGATTTACATGATATTTGGGCACGAGAAAGAGTGAGATTCCCTTTGTTCCGGCAGGAGAACCCTCAATACGTGCAAGAACAGGATGGATTATATTTTTACAAAGATCATGTTCTCCGGCAGATATAAAAATTTTTGCACCTGTAATGGAATATGTTCCGTCAGGATTGAGCTTTGCACTTGTTGTCAGTGCACCTACGTCAGACCCTGCTTCAGGTTCTGTCAAAAGCATTGTACCGCCCCATTCGCCTGAGAACATCTTTTTCATGTAAAGTGCCTGCTGCTCTTTTGTGCCAAACTCCTCCACAAGTTTTGCAGCACCGTGGGTCATGCCACTGTAGAGCATGAAGGAAGGGTTTGCACCAACAAGGTATTCGCTCGCAGCAAGTCCAACAAGTTTTGGCATCCCCTGTCCACCAACTTCTGGAGGATCAGTCATGGCAAGCCATTCACCTTCCTTGTAAAGCTCCCATGCACGTTTGAAACACTCTGGTACCCTTACACTGCCATTTTCAAGAACACATCCCTCCTCATCACCAGGTTTCTGGGTGGGCAGAATCTCCTTTATTGCTAAATTCCTTGCTTCCGATACAATCAAATCAACGGTTTTTTTATTGAACTCTGCAAACAGTTCATGTTCAACCATTCCAAGCTGTTCGTACAATACAAAATCCACATCCCTTCTGTCTGAAATTAACTGTGCCATAAATCGTGAAATTCCCCTTTTTCTAAAAGTTCATCTTTACAAAGATGATTAAAATAGTTTAGATTGAGCAATGCTTTAAACTAAGCGATTACTTCCTGATTTAAAAATCGTGCGTACAGTTTTTCTGATTTCAAAATAGAATCATTTATAATTTATACACGATCTAATAGTGCTCCCTTTCCTAAGACAATAAAACAGGAAAGTCAACATTATGGTTCATTCATTTTTTTATAGACTATCAGACTTTGATATGGTAGCCAGTGACAGTAGTATTATTCACCCAAAAACGATAATAGCAAGGATAGCGAATGTATATTAAATGCTGGGGTTCGCGTGGTTCAGTTGCTGTGGCAGGAGAGGAGTACAACAGATATGGGGGGGAGACAACCTGCATACAGATAAGGGCACAAAGTGGAGATACTATTATTATTGATGCTGGGACAGGTTTACGAAAACTTGGAATTGATCTGCCTGTAAACAGAAAGATAAATTACCACCTGCTGTTTACCCATACTCACTGGGATCACATCGCAGGATTTCCTTTTTTCAGACCACTGCAAGATTCCAATGTGACTCTTACTATTCATAACAGCCATTTCAATTCACTTTCTGTAAAAGATATTATTGCCAGTATCATGTCTCCCCCCTTATTTCCCATTACAATGGAAGAGATGCAGGCAAATATCCTCTACGCAGAGAGTGATAAAACAGCTTTTTCAATAGGTTCGCTTGATATTACCACT
>CAXNND010000133.1:0-5787 GCA_964203105.1 Desulfamplus sp. | reverse complement strand
TAAATTGAAATCCGTTTACCCTAAAATTAAGCTTTGACAGAGCACTAGGATGAAAAATGCAAAATAATAATATTTCAGTAAATATAGACAAAATAAAGGCTGTAGTATTTGACTGTGATGGAGTCTTGTTTGATACTGCTCAAGCTAACCGTATGTATTATAACACTCTGCTTGACCATTTTGGCAAAAGCAGGCTTAGTGACGAACAGTTCAAATTAGTGCACATGTTTACTGTACGGGAGGCATTCCACTATCTTTTTCCTGAAAATGAATCTATAGAAAGTGTCTATACTTTTATGAAAGATGTTGGTTATAACAGGTTCATAAAATATATGGAGCCTGAACCCGGACTAATAGAACTTTTAGATAATCTGAAAAGTGCTGGATATATAAGATGTATTGCCACCAATAGAACCAATACCATGGAAGATGTTCTTAAGAAACATGAAATGGAGTCATTCTTTGAAATGGTGGTTACAGCCGCAGATGTGGAAAACCCAAAGCCTGCACCGGATGAGCTGCTCAAAATCATGAACACGCTGAAGCTAAAACCTGAGCAGATTCTGTTTGTCGGAGACTCTGAATATGATCAGCTTGCTGCTGAAGGGGCAGGGACATGGTTTGCAGCATTCCGAAATCCAGTATTAACTGCTGATTATCATGCTGTCAGCATGGCTGATCTCGGCGGTATGCTCGGGTTGAAATAGCGGTATGCTATCTTAATTATTGAATACAATATCAATACCTGTAACTAATAATGTCGCAGCATACTATTGTTTGTTTAAATCTACAATGGATACTGGAATATCTATAAAAAATACACCTGATTGATAATTATTCTTGACAAAAATCTCAATCATCATTAATGGAAGGGAGTTTTAAGAGTGTTTTACAGATTTTCTGGATTAATATTATTTGGATGAATATCCATGAACGGATTCTTGATAAAGTTAAGGATTGAATTTGTATAGATGTCTGGTAGAGATATCTATTTTGGTTAATATTAAATTTTAAGGAGAGTTGGTTACATGTCTAAATTAGTTGCCCCCCACGGTGGAAAAGGTCTGGTATGCTGCAAACTTGAAGGTGCTGCACTTGAGTCTGAACTGAAAAAAGCTGCTGGTCTTAAGAAAATTGAGATAAGCTCACAGGTAAAGGGTGATCTTATTATGATGGGTATTGGTGGATTCAGCCCACTTGATGGTTTTATGACAAAAGCTGACTGGAAAGGCGTATGTTCAGATTTCCTTCTTGCTGATGGTACCTTCTGGCCGGTTCCTGTAATGCTTGATGCTTCCAAGGATGATGCTGATGCCATTAAGATAGGCGATGAGATCACACTTGAAAGAAATGGTCAGATATATGCCACCATGAAGGTCACAGAAAAGTTTGTAATGACCGAAGATGACAAGAGATGGGAGAGCGAGAAAGTTTATAAAGGTCAAGGTGAAGAGTCTTCAGATGCCAAATTCTGGGAAGTTGCCATGAAAGATCATCCTGGTGTCAAGATGGTAATGGCAAGAAAAGAGTTCTGTCTTGCAGGTCCTGTTAAAGTTCTTTCTGAGGGCGAGTTCCCTGAAAAATTCAAAGGTATCTATCTGACACCTGCTCAGACAAGAGCAATTTTTGACGAAAGAGGATGGGCTACTGTTGCCGCACTTCAGCTTAGAAACCCGATGCACAGATCACATGAGCATCTTTGCAAAATCGCTATTGATGTTTGCGACGGTGTTCTTATTCATTCTCTTATCGGTAACCTTAAACCTGGTGATATTCCAGCAGATGTTCGTGTAAAATGTATTGATACTCTTGTGAAAGGCTATTTTGTTGAAAAGAATGTTGTGCAAGGTGGTTATCCTCTTGATATGCGTTATGCAGGTCCAAGAGAAGCACTTCTTCATGCCACATTCCGTCAGAACTACGGCGTAAACAAAATGATCATCGGTCGTGACCATGCCGGTGTTGGTGACTTCTATACTCTGTTTGAGGCTCAGGAGATATTTGAAAAAATTCCAACTCCTGCAGCTCCTGGCAAAGCACTGCTTTGTGCACCACTCAAGATTGACTGGACATTCTACTGCTACAAATGCGATGGCATGGCTTCTGAGAGAACATGCCCCCATGGCAAAGCAGATCGTGTAGTTCTTTCTGGTACAAAACTGCGTCATGCTCTTTCCAATAATGAGACAGTGGCTGACCATTTTGGTCGTGAGGAAGTTCTTGTAATTCTTCGTGCTTACTATGCAAGCCTGACAGAAAAAGTTGAAGTTAAACTTCAGAGCCATGCAGAAGGCTCAAAAATGAAATAGTTTTACAAATATTAAGAAATCTTGTCCTATGTTTTAATTTATTGTTTATTTTTTGATATAAAGTGGGGGGTTCTTCTGTAAAAGAGAACCCCCTTTTTTGATTTTATCTTTATATTATGATATTTTTTAATATAGAATAGACTTGCAATATGTCCCGTAAATTCTGAAAACAATAAAAATTTAGAAGAGAACAATAATATGGTGAGACCTGTAATTAGTAGAAAAGTAGGATATAAACCGGAGGTTAGTTACTTTAAGCCCAGAGGTATCCCATTGCTTGATTTGATGGAGGTATCTCTTACTATTGATGAGCGTGAAGCTGTACGCCTTGCAGACCTTCAGGGACTTTCCCATGAAGAGGGTGGGGTGTTGATGGCGGTCTCAAGAGCGACCTTTGGCAGAATCCTGAGAAATGCCAGAAGGGTTATTGCAGATGCCATTATAAACGGAAAGGCTATAAAGGTTGAGGGTGGGAACTATGAAATTGTGATTAGGGACAGAATTTTTGTATGTGATGAATGTCATCACGAGTGGGAAGAGCCGCCTGGAACGGGACGCCCAAAAGGTTGTCCCGTATGTAATCATGATGAAATTACAAGAAAATAACTCGTTGGTGTGTGCTTTATACTTAGTTGCTCAGGAACTTGGGATATTTAGTTGATAATCCTTTACCTTCAAGTGTCATAAGAGAAGATGTGCCATGAGCAATCAACTCTCTATTTTCATCAAATACACTTGCCTCTGCATAACTTATAGTTTTTCCTGATCTTATTGCCCGCCCTTCGGCTATTAGAATTCCGCTCTTTACAGATTTGAGATAGTTTAACTTAAGATCAATATTTACTAAACCTGAATCTTCCGGAATTCTCATGAATACAGACCAGAATGTTGCTGTATCAATAAGTGTTGCAATTACCCCACCGTGGACAATCACGAATGGCTGAAGATGGCAATTTCCAATTTCGAGTTTTACAATAGCAGAGTCAATATCTATGGAAACAAGTTTCATAGACATGTGAGATGGAAATGGGCTTGTACACACCATTCTTATCAGCTCTTCAACATATTCAGGGTTTGGCTTTATCATCTGCTGAATCTTCCTATCAATCCGGCATGGAACAAATCTGTGCAAAGGGGTCCCAAGAAAATCACGGTTAGTATTTTTTGTCAGACGATTTACATTAAGCCCATACACCTTTCCATCGTATATAAGACCAAACCCATGAGGAATCAGAACCATTCCGGAACGCACTTGAGAAGTTACCTCAACTATGCCTGTTTCGCTGCCGGCTTCTGTAGTCACAACAACTTCATCACCATCACTTATCCCTAAATTGGCAGCATCATCTACACTTATAGCTACACTACAGGCGAGCTTGCCTTTGTTCCACTCAGGGTTTCTCATCATGGTGTTAATATTGTATCTTGTATGGCGACCCGCATTCAAAATCAAAGGAAAATTGGCTGACATTTTCAGACCTTCAATTTCACCTTCAGCATCAAGTTCTTTCACCTTTTCTTCCATTTCAGGTATAAATATCTCAATTTTTCCAGAAGAGGTTTTGATTGCTGCCATGTTTTCATCAGGGTTCACTCTGCCGACCCAGAATCCTTGAGGGTTATCTATAAGTGCCTGAAATATGCGGTCCCCCTGATCCATACTGTTTTCAAACCCTGCCCGCACAGCATTATTTCGAAAAGTCTCTGGTGCTGTCATCAAAAGCCCCCATAGAGCAGCTTTTGCAGCACTATCCCAGGTTTTCCCAAGTGTTTTAGCAAGGATAAAGGGCATTTTTGAAAATAGTGACGGATTGGTTGCTGCCCACTGCATAAGCTCAACCCCAAAAGCCATTCTGCCATTCTGAATTTGAATATTTTCAGCAGCTTTTACAACCTGCTCAGGAATATCAGGAATCAAACCAAGTTTATCAGCAATCATAGTAAATATTTGAGATGCTTCTAAACAATTTTCTGGAGGGCTTACAATGGGACGTCTAAGTTGCAGATACACATCTGGAAAAGTAAGCGGGAAAAAAGCTGTATCCCATGATTCATAGAAGGTTCGGCAGGGTAGCACATAATGGGCAAACCGTGCAGTTTCATTCAAAACAATATCGTTAACAACAAGAAGGTCAAGTTTTGAAAATGCTTTTTCATAAGCTGTGGTATCAGGATAGGAACGCAAAGGATTGCAGGCACTGACATAAACAGCCCTGAGACGTTCAGGATGATCATTTAATATCTCCTCCGGCATAATAGATGGAGGAAATGTACCAACAGCAACAGGTGGCATGTTAGTTATCACAGTACGCCATACTTTGGGATCTCTTTCATCAGCATGTGAACCCATTGGCATAACCATTCCAGGAATGACGTTACCTCCTGCAACGCAGAAAATTCCACAAACAGCACCAAGTACGTTCATCAGGTATGAGGTTAAAGCACTGTGACGTCCCATGTAAATTCCAAGATCAGGATGAAAACACCATTTTCTTGTGGTCATAAGACGGCAAAGCTCCACTACCTGAGCATACTCAAGCTCACAGACTTTAAGTGCAGATTTTATATCAAATTCCTTAAACCAGTTATCAATCTTTTCGTACCCTTCTACATAGCTCTTTATGTATTCTCTGTTTTCCCACCTATTTTCTAAAATAATCGAGAGCATGGCTTTTATCAAAAGAGCATCTGTCCCTGGTCTAATGGGAAGATGTATATCTGCAATAGCAGCGGTTTCTGATTTTCTTGGATCAATAACTACAAGTAATTTATCAGATGCCTTGCTAAATGATTTCAGCAATATTGGAGCACGTGGAATCTGATGACTTTCCATTCCGTTCCATCCCCATGCAACAAGCATAGTTGTATTATGCTCGTCAGGGATCACAACATTGTACTGTTTTCCCAGCATACGACCAAGTGTCCAGAATATACCGCTGAACTCCTGAGCCGCTGAAGAGTAGTGATATTGAGAACCCATCTGCCTTAGCATATTGACTCCAAACCCACCTTCAAGATGCCCACCCTGAGAACTTGCCCCCATGTATGCTAAAGAGCGTGGTCCGCAACTTTCTACAATATTGCTTATTTTTGTTGCTATTTCATCAATCGCCTGATCCCATGAAACTGGTACAAGGTGTTCTCCAACCCGTTTAAGGGGTTCTTTCAGGCGGTCTTTGGGGTATTGATGATAGATGATACTCATACCTTTACGACAAACATAACCCTGGCTTCTTGGATTATCTTTATCTGCTCTAACTTTTACCATGCGATTATTCTCAACCTCTATTTCTAATCCACAGTTCTGAGAGCACAATACACATCCTGTTTTATGCCATTTGCCCATTCTGAATTCTCCTTATAGTAACTTAACGTACCACCTATCAATAAAACAAGGCGGCTTTACAATTATCTATAACACTTAAAATTTACCTGTGATGATTTTTGTTTAGGATAGCATTTGACCGCCTGAAAGAAC
>CAXNND010000132.1:0-5822 GCA_964203105.1 Desulfamplus sp. | reverse complement strand
AAAGCAATCAGATTGCAGAATGCAGCCAATCAGGTTCTTGTAAACTCAATGACACGTAATGAGGTTGATGGCTTTGCATATATTCCGGGCAGTTCCATAAAAGGAGCAATAAGAACTGCCATTGCAAACAGGTTTGTAGAACAGGCAGGAATAAAGAAAGATGACGGAAAAAAAAGAAACTGGGAAACCAGCATTTTTGGTCAAATCAGGGAAGACCCTTTAAGGTATCTTAAACTTTCTGACATATCGCTAAAAGAGCATGGAACTTGTATTGTTGAGGCAAAAGAATACACTAAAGATAAAAACAAAAGCCTTACTCCAAAAGGTTCTAAAGAGTGTGCAGTGAATCTTTGCCGTAATTTAGAGTCAATCAAATACAGTAGTCGTATGATTTTAGAGCCTGATAAATTTGTAGTTAAGATTAAACAGGTTACCACAAAAATGGATATAAATTTCCTTATTGAATCACTTAATCTGTTTTATGTTCAAAAATATATCGACGAATATAACAAATTCTACAAAGATGTTTCAGAAGAGGTTGAAGATTCTATCTCTCCAGCTTCTCTTGCGATTGCATCACTTAAATCAAACGAAGCCTTGATCCGTGTTGGTCAGCATTCGCACGTTGAGTGCATGACATTGGATAAAGTAAGAAATCCAAGAACACCAAAAGGTAAATATGGAGAAACAAGAACCCTTGCAAATGGGATTTATCCATTTGGCTGGTGCAAACTTGAATTTCATGGGATCGAGTCAAAACCGATAGGAAACAAAGCCTTATCACTTAAAGCATTACCCTTTACTGTAGAAGAACTTGAATCACGAGTTCAGAAGTTAAAAGATGCAAAATTCAAGGATATAAAACAAAAGCAGGAACAAGAACTTGCCCTACAGAAAAAAGAGAAACAACGAGAGATTGAAGAGGAGAATAGACGCACTTTTGAATCCATGACGCCTGAAGAGCAGTTGTTGGCAAAGTTCAGTAATAATAATCTGTCAGAAAATGAAATGAATGATATTTTTAATAACATTCAAAATTATGCGGCTGATTATCGCAAAAAAATCGCCGAGCAACTAAAAAGCTACTGGCAGGAAAAAAAGCAGTGGTCTAAAAACGATGTCAGTAAAAAGAAGTGGAAAACAGTAAGAGAGCGTAATGATGCGATTGAAGCTATTATTTTAGGTTAAATGAATAAAATGCCAAAAACACTTTTCCTAATATTCAACCACGAAATTACCCAAGAGCAGAGGCTTGATGCTGAAAACAGCCTTGAGGTTTCAAAGTTTGTCGATTTGCCAACGCAATTAAAAGAGCTTTGGAAGCAGATTCCAGCAGAGCTTGAAAGTGTGAAAGAGTATCTTTCACCCATTTCTGAATGGCTTTCACAAAATGGCAAAAGTGGGGATTATGTTCTGATTCAAGGTGATTTTGGAGGGGTCTATTATCTTGTTAATCGGGCATTTGAACTTGGGCTTGTGCCTGTATATTCCACAACAGAGCGAAATGCTGTTGAGAATAGAGGTAAAGATGGAGAGATCCACTTAAGCCATATTTTTAGGCATGTTAGGTTTAGAAAATATATAGATAATAATAGCAGATAAAAAACTACTTTTGTATTAGCAACTAATATATCCCAAATAAGCTATTGATTTGATTGCTCTTTGACAATTTGTGCATTGCGAAAAATGGGGAACATCTGCTAAAATGGCTTGACAGACCCGCACAAGTCCTATAATAAAAAGACCAAGATTCAGAAACACCGCCCCGATTAGAGGGGATTGAGACTTAATGCCAGAAGTATCATTAAAATAATTTGTATTATAGCCAGAAACACCGCCCCGATTAGAGGGGATTGAGACTTGTAAGACTATTGGAATCAGGATTTTCAGGATAAACAGATAAGGAAAGATTGTTTTTATCTCGACTATCCTGAAATACTGCCATCTTGATTCAAACAACCACAAAAACATCAGTTAAATCCATGCAATCAGCTTACTCCATGATTCAGAAGAATAGACTTTGGCTCTTGACAGCTAAAAGTTAGTCCTATAGTTAAACTAACTAAACTCTATTAAATTTGATTAGGAGATTGAGATGCTTATAATAAATATTAATGAAGCAAAGACACATTTATCCCGTTTGGTTGAAGATGCTGCTCATGGAAAATCGTTTGTAATTGCTAAGGCTGGAAAACCAATGGTAAAGGTTATTGGCTTGAATGAAGAAGATATTCCTACAGTTAAAAAACTTGGCTTTATGGCTGGAGAAATCTCAGTGCCAGATGATTTTGACACTATGGAGTCTGAAAAACTTATATCGTTGTTTAGTGGGGAAAAATCATGAAATTGCTGCTTGATACACATATTATCCTTTGGGCAGCAGGACAACCAGACAAACTATCTGATAAAGCTCGTGAACTGTTATTGGATACCAGCAATACTTTATTTTTCAGTGCAGCAAGTATATGGGAAATAGTTATAAAATGCGGACTTGGACGAGATGATTTCAAAGTTGATCCGCACAGATTGCATAAGATGCTTGTTCTGAATGGCTATACTGAATTAACGATAACTACTGAACATACTTTGATAGTAAATAGTTTGCCTTATATTCACAAAGACCCTTTTGATCGTATTTTGCTTGCTCAAGCTCGCAGCGAAGGAATGTTTTTGCTTACAGTGGATACATATATTATTCAATATGGAGAAGGGGTGATAGCCGTTTAAAAATATCTTCAGAAACACCGCCCCGATTAGAGGGGATTGCTACCCCAAGTGTCTTGATACAGGCACTTGGGGATTTTTTTTGTCAGAAAGATATTCAAGTTTTACGAACCAAAACAGTAAATTGTAGAGACGCAACGCAGTATGTCTATAATTTTACATAAAGGAGCTTAATTAAAAATCATGCGAGATATTCTTATCAGCACTGCTGGAACAAGCCTGCTTTTTAATATTAAAAACAATATTCTAAACATCTCTAATGATAAACACAGCCATATTAAAAAATATTTTGTATCTAACGAAAGTAAGAATATGGCTGAAGGGCTATGCCAAATTGCTGACACAGATAGAGTTTGCGGGGCAGAGATTAACTCGGTTGAGGCTATCCTTTCTCAAGGTTTGTTAAATGAGCGGTTTTATCACTTTATTCTTGTATCTGATACTCAAGATGGTCAAATTGTTGGCAATACGCTCTTAAACTACTACAGCGAGCCTTTTAACAAAAAGAGCAGATTTCAAAACGTAAAAATTCATAAGGTTGATGGGCTTAATTCTGATAATGCAAAACGTTTTAAAAATGAGGGGTTAAAAAATCTTGTTCGTCTTATTGTTTCAGTTGTCAGAAATTATGGGGCAGAGAGAATTTTAATAAACGCAACAGGCGGATATAAAGCTCAAATCTCATTTGCTGGCATGATTGGTCAGGCTCTTGGCATTCCTGTCTGTTATATGTTTGAAGGGTTTAATGAAGTTATCACCTTGCCTCCTCAGCCTCTTTCGTTTGATTTTGAGTTCTGGCTTCAACATTATGAGATTTTTTGCAAATTGGATAATCAAGATAATCAGATAGAGCTTGATAAAAAGTGGAATCTGCCAGATGAGCGGTTTGAGGCTCTTGTTGACTTTGAATATATTGAAAGTGATGGAAAATATCTTTATGCTCTTACTGCTACAGGTCTTCTATTCCATGAGACATTCAGAAGCAGATTTAAGAGCCAAAAAGAGCTTCTGCCAGCAGATTCGCAGATTTCAATGCAAGAGCGAAAAGTTGTATATGAAGATAAAAATGCCAATAAACACAAGGGACTCCCAAAATATCTTGAAAAAATTGTAAAGACATCTTTTGTGAACAGCATTTATATTTACTACTATAACCGCGATCTTGAAAAACAAAATATTTTTCGTAGAACGGAAGATGACAAAATAAGCGAAATAGATGGCTGGTACTCTAATGATGGAGCAATCACAAAATTTACTGTAAGGACAACTGCAGAAACTTTGCAACAGCGAAATGCTGCTATTGCATGGTTAAATGAAAATTTTGCCAGTTAATCAGAGAGAGTGAAATTTTAGGTTCTGATTTAAAACCGTAACCTTAATATATAATTTATGGAGAAAAATAGTTATGGCAAAGGCATTTATATCTTTTCTTGGCACAGGTAATTATACAAAGTGTAGATACTCTTTTAAAAATGAATCTGGAAATGTTGTCAAGTATGTTCAGGAAGATATTATCAGCCGTTTCTGCAAAGATTGGAATAGAGAAGATGAGATAAGAGTTTTTACAACTGATGAGGCTAAAAAATTAAACTGGGACGATAATGGTCATAAAGATTACAAAACAAAAGAGATAATTGTTAATACAGGGCTTGGAAAATCTCTTGAGAATATGAAACTTAACGCATCTGTAAAACATTATGATATTCCAGTTGGAAACAGTGAAGATGAGATTTGGCAGATATTTCAGACAGTTTATGACTCTCTTGAAGAAAATGAAGAAATAATATTTGATATAACGCACAGTTTTCGCTCTATTCCCATGCTTTTTATGGTTCTTGTGGGATATGCACGGCTTATCAAAAATATCTCTGTTAAAGGTATTTATTATGGGGCTTTTGAGGTTCTTGGACATCCTTCTGAAGTTGAAAAGATGCCAGAAGATGAAAGGGTTGCCCCTATATTTGACCTTACAAGTTTTGAAAAATTAATTGAATGGACAGAAGCAACGCAAAGTTTTGTCAAAAATGGAAGTGCAGCAGAGCTTGCATCTCTTGCGAAAAAAGATATTGGATTGGTTATGAGAGGCGGCTGCGGCAAAGAGGATAAAAATGCAGCTCAAGATATAAACTATATCGTAAAAGGTATAAATACTATAAGCCAGAATATCATGCTTAACAGAGGGGCTGAAATTATAGGGTATGATTACGCTCGTCTTAAAGAGAATATCAAAAAAATTGAGAAAAACGATATTTTTATAAAACCCCTTGCCCCTCTTATGAAAGTTATTGAACAGAAACTTGAGCCATTTGTGAGAGATGATGTAAATAACGGCTTTAAAGCAGTTCAATGGGCTTTAGAACATGGTCTTTACCAGCAGGGAATTACAATGCTTCAAGAAAATATTGTAACTCTTGTTCTTGCCAAAGAGAATTTAGATTGGGGTTTAAAAGAGAATAGAAATGCTGCATCTGCTGCCTTTAACAGAACCGCAGACAAAAAGAAAACAGAAGACAGTGCAGGGCAGGAAAACGATGAAAAAGATAAAGAAACATTTGAAAATATGGTAAAACAACTTCAACAAAATCAGATTGTTATTGATTGTTCTGGAGTGTTTGAATCTTTAAGAAACATTAGAAATGATGTAAATCATGGCGGATTTTTAACAGAGATAGATAAAAAGTCTAATAATGCTCAATCTATCAAGGATAGATTTAAAAAAGCATATAATGAGATTTTTAGTAAATTTGGAAACTTGTAAGGTTGAAAAATTTAAAGTAAATTAATAGCCTTTGTATTAGCAACCAATGTATCTCGAATAACTGTTTTATTTTATTGCTCTTTTACAACTTGTGAACCTTGAAAAAATCGGATGTTTGCCCGAGCATGACGCAATGTGTTAAGATTGTGTGTTTTAGTAAATATTTCAGATAGTTATCTATTGAAGTTGCCGTTTTAGATCCGACACTTTTTTATTTATAATTATTTCAATATATTACGGCAAAATAATACCCAAAATACAGTTTCTTTTTTTACCGAGCATCGAAAACAGGGGACATCCGACCAAATGGCTTGACAGACCCGCGTCAGTCCTATAAAAA
>CAXNND010000131.1:0-5836 GCA_964203105.1 Desulfamplus sp. | reverse complement strand
GACTGATTACCCCGACAGAAGTTGCACTGATTGGTGTTTTCTACGTCCTGATACTCGGCTTGATGTACAGGGCACTAACCTGGGAAGATATCAAAGGTGCTGCTGTCAGCACCGCAGTTATAAGCGGTGCTGTTACACTGATGTTCTATTTTACTGAAACTGCAAGCAAGATACTTATTTTGGAAGGAGTTACTGATGAACTTGCCAATTGGGTTGTCAATAACTCTCCCAATCAGGTGGTGACACTTCTTATGCTTAATGTAATTTTGCTGCTTCTGGGAATGATGATGAACGATTTGAGCGGCACTGTAATATCCGCAGGACTGCTCTGGCCCATTGCGTCGGCAGCCGGAGTTGACCCATATCATTTTGCAGCAATAACAGGTGTAAATCTTGGACTTGGCACTGTAACTCCTCCTACAGCACCAATGCTCTATCTTGCCGGAAGAATTGGTAAATGTTCTGCCGAGGAGTATATTAAACCCGCACTCATACTGATGTGGGCAGGCATGTTACCAGTGCTTCTGCTGACAACATACGTGCCTGATCTGTGCCTTTTTATCCCCAGAATGTTGGGTTTTATCAAGTAGATTATCCATTAAGATATATTTAACATAAGAGTATAATGAGTTGCTTGCGGAGCTCTTTTTGATTGAAATTTGTGAAAAACAAGAATAAGAACAATAAAAACATATTAAAAAATTTTGACTTAATAAGGATCAGAAAAATGGTGGAAAAATTTGATGCTATCGTTATAGGTGCTGGTATTATTGGTGCCTGCACCGGTTTTGAACTGGCAAAAAGAGGCTACAAAGTGCTTAATGTCGATAAGCTGCCTGAAGCTGGACATGGCTCCACTTCCGGATCATGTGCAATTATAAGACTTCATTACTCTACCCCTGATGGTGTGGCAATGGCAAGGGAAGGATACTATTACTGGATAGACTGGCCAAAATATCTTGGGAAGGTTGATGAGACAGGGTTGGTGAAATACATCAACACAGGCTGCCTTGTCATCAAGACTGAAAAGAACCACTACCTGAAAAAGGTAATGACCTCTCTTGATGAGCTGAATGTACCCTATGAAGATTACTCCCCACAGGAGCTGCAAAAATTTTTATCCATTCTTGATACAAGCGGTTTTGGACCTCCAGTAGCTCCTTCCAATGAACGCTTTGGCAGACCCACTGGAGAGTGTATTGCAGGTGCTATTTATGTGCCTGAATCTGGATTAATATCAGATCCAAAGCAGTCAACCCATAATGTTGAGCGGGCAGCAGAGGCAATAGGCGGCAAGTTTATGTTTAAAGCTGAAGTTACAGAGATTCGCAAAAAAAATAATAGGGTGGCTGGCATAACCTTGAAAAATGGAGATGAGATTGATGCTCCAGTTGTAATTAATGTGGCTGGACCACATTCGTTTATTATAAATCGTATGGCAGGTGTAGAGGATGATATGAATATAAGAACCCGTCCTCTTCGTCAGGAGGTATGTCATGTTGCTGCACCAGAAGGGTTTGATTACAACAATCTTGGCACAATAATTTCAGACGGTGACATAGGATGCTACTCAAGACCTGAAGTTGGCAACAACATTTTAGTTGGCTCAGAGGACCCTGAATGCGATACAATGGAGTATATTGATGACCCTGACAACTATAACACCAATTTTACTGAACAGTGGACAACTCAGGTGCTACGTGAAGCACAGCGAATAAAAGGGCTTCGGATACCAAGACAGCCAAGCGGTCTTGTTGATCTTTATGATTGCTCTGATGACTGGATCCCAATATACGACAGATCCTCTCTCAATGGATTCTACATGGCTGTAGGGACATCTGGAAATCAGTTTAAAAATGCCCCTGTAGTTGGTGCTCTGATGGCTGAACTTATAAAAGCTGTGGAGTCAGGACACGATCATGACAAAGACCCTGTGCATTTCAAGATGAAATATACAAAACGTAAATGCAATATAGGATTTTACTCAAGACTTAGAAAGATAAACCCAAACTCAAGTTTTTCAGTGATAGGATAGATTCCTCCATAGGAAGGTTGTGGGGATAGTCTATATGGTATTAAATGCAAAGCAAAAGTGACAACGAACAATTTAAGACTTACACACAATAAGGACTCATAGTATAAAAAAATGAAGATATTTAGTTATCCGTCTGAAGCAGGAGAAAAGCGGGTTAGCCAGATTATTAAAAGGGGGCTTGGCTTTTCGGCAGAGGATTTCAAGCAGGTTTCAGCATATATTGAGGATGTCAGGAGTCGTGGCGATATTGCAGTTGTCGAATATACCAACCGGTTTGACTCTCTGGTTGTCACGGAAGAGAGCCTTAAAGTTACAAAGGATGAGTTTGATTATGCAGAACGACAGGTTGGCACTACCTTTTTAAAGGCTCTTGACCGTGCTGTC
Organism: Desulfamplus sp.; assembly: GCA_964203105.1. Lineage (GTDB taxonomy): Bacteria > Desulfobacterota > Desulfobacteria > Desulfobacterales > Desulfobacteraceae > Desulfamplus. The sequence goes on along the minus strand of CAXNND010000131.1, from coordinate 3,417 downwards.
TCACAGTTGACAAGATTCCATGAGAGACAGAGGCAAAACTCATGGATAGATAACCCTCGTGATGGGGTTATGGTTGGTCAGCTTGTAAGGGCTGTAGATGCTGCCGGAATTTATGCTCCAGGTGCAAAAGGTGGCAAGACTCCGTTGGTCTCATCAGTTCTGATGGGTGCAATTCCTGCAAAAGTTGCCGGTGTTGAATCTATCTCACTTATGACACCTCCAATGAGCGATGGTACCATCAATCCATATATGCTGGTAGCTGCCATGCGTGTTGGAGTTGACAGGGTCTTTAAGGCAGGAAGTGCGTGGGCTATTGCAGCTCTTGCTTATGGCACACGACAGATTCCAAAAGTTGATGTGATTGTAGGACCTGGTAATATATATGTTACCCTTGCAAAAAAGATAGTTTCTGGAACAGTTGGAATTGACATGATTGCAGGACCAAGTGAGATTCTTGTAATTGCTGACATGGATGCAAATCCTCAGTTTATAGCAGCAGACCTGCTCTCCCAGGCAGAGCACGATGCTATGGCATCCTCAATTTTGGTTACAGATTCCCATGATCTTGCAGTTGCAACAGTAAAGGCAGTGCAAACCCAGCTTGAAGCTCTGCCAAGAAAGGACATTGCAAGAAAATCTATCGATGATTTTGGTTCAATCATGGTTGTTCCTGACATTGCAACTGCCATTAATCTATCCAACCGGCTTGCACCGGAGCACCTTGAGCTTGTTGTAAAAGAGCCATTCCAGTATGTTGGGCAAATAAGAAATGCCGGTGCCCTCTTCATTGGACATTACACTCCAGAGCCTGTTGGAGATTATATTGCAGGACCCAACCATGTTCTGCCAACTGCCGGTACAGCCCGTTTTTCATCAGCCCTCTCTGTTGACCATTTCATAAAAAAGACCAGCCTTATCAATTACTCGCAGGCTGCTTTTGAAAAAGAGGCAGAAGATATTATCACCCTTGCTGATATTGAGGGGCTTGGTGCTCATGCAAACTCCATAAGAGTAAGACAAATTGTCGATTAACCCGCCATATATCACTGATTGCAGTAGTGATTCTGCTCACTGCAATCAGGACACTCCCAAGTTATGCCGTTGCAGGTCATACCCCACTGGTTTTCATACATGCAGCTCTGACAGATGGAGAAACCGCACTTACTACAGTTCCAGCAAAATGAGAAATCCTTGCCGCAGCAGTGGCAATTTTTTATCCTCTTTTTGCGTCTATTCTCTTTACGTTCGTTGATATTCATATAATATTTTCCCTTGAGCTGTTTTTGATGATAACATATTTCATTTTCAAGATTTGAAAACTTTTTCAAAATTTTCAAATCCTAATTTTTCGGAGATTATCCAAAATGAAAAAATCCGAGATTTACCTTATTGATGGAAGTGCCTACCTCTACCGTGCATTTCATGCAATACCACACCTTTCAACCTCAAAGGGATTGCCCACCAATGCAACATTTGGCGTAACAACAATGCTTCTTAAACTTATGAGGGAGAGGCAGCCTCAATATGCAGCAATATTTTTTGATGTCAAAGGGCAAACTTTCCGCCATAAACTTTACGATAACTATAAAGCCAATCGCACAGCCATGCCAGACGAGCTTGTTCAGCAGATTCCGGTTATCAAAGAGATAATAAAAGCCTTGAACATTCCGATTCTGGAACAAGAGGGTTTTGAGGCTGATGACCTTATTGGCACATACTCCCGAATAGCCCAAGAAAATGGCTGGAGCACTGTAATGGTTACAGGGGACAAGGATTTCATGCAGCTTGTAACTGATGACTGTCTGATATGGGATCCGATGAAAGAGAAGATTATTGATAAATCGGCTATCAGGAGTGAGTTTAACATAGAGCCAAAACAGCTTATTGATATGCTTGGGCTTGCTGGAGACACATCAGATAATATTCCCGGAGTCCCTGGGATTGGTCCCAAAACTGCTCTGAAACTTATAGCTGAATATGGCTCTATAGAGGCAATTTATCAGAATATTGAACAACTTAAATCCAAAAAATCGCTTTACAGCAAACTGGTTGAAAACAGAGAATATGCTTTTTTAAGTCAAAGACTTGTCACCATTGATAGATTTGTGGATATTGATAGGCTTACTGAGATTTATAAATGTAAAGATATCCAGAATCCTCTTGAGGGATTACAAATTCAGCCTTACGACAATAAGAAGTTGACAGAGCTTTTTAAGACTCTTGAGTTCAGAAAACTTCATCAGGAGTTTTTTCAGGAAAATGTCCACAAAGAGAATTTGCAAGTTGAAAAAGATTACAGGTGTCTGACAAATATCAAGGATGTTGAGCTTCTTGTAGAAGAGATTGAGAGTCTTATCGCTATTAACCGCTCTCACCGTTTTGCAATTGACACGGAAACCACATCCCTCAATCCAATGGTTGCAGAGCTTGTCGGGATTTCCATCTCATTTAAGCCTCATCAGGCATTTTATATTCCGGTTGGTCATACTCAAACTTCTCATACTGAAAACAGCCCTGCCTCGTCACTATTTGAGGCGGCAGAGGAAATAGAGGAGAAAGTGTATATCAGGAGAGGCAATAGCTTAAACCTCATTCAGCCGGATAAACAGAGCGTGGTTAATATTCTCAAGCCCCTGCTGGAAAATCCATCGGTGGAAAAAGTTGGGCAAAACATAAAGTATGATTACATCATCCTTGCTCGAAACGGAATTTACATGCAGGGGATGGTATTTGACACCATGATCGCCTCATATCTGCTCAATCCGTCAGGCAGGGGGCATGGACTGGATCAGATTGCACTGGATTTGCTTGGACATAAAAACATCACATACAAAGAGGTTACAACTCCAGTTTCTCAACCAGATCAAAATGATTCAAGCCAAAGTAATTCAAGTCAGGTTGCTTATGGTCAGGCTGACTTGAAAAACCGTGGCGAGTCAGGCAGAAGCAGAGGAAAACAGCAGCTTGTTTTCAGCGAGGTTTCCATTGAAAAAGCCACAGATTATGCCTGTGAAGATGCTGATATAACCCTGCTTCTACACGATATCCTAAAGAAAAAGATTGAGAAAAACAATCTTGAGGTGCTGATGCAGACCATTGAAATGCCTCTGATTCCTGTGCTGGCACAGATGGAGATGAACGGTATAAAGGTTGACAGGGAAAAACTGCAAACACTCTCAAAGGGGTTTGAACAGGAGCTTGAGCGGATTGAACAGGATATATTTGCAATTGCAGGCGAAAAATTCAATATAAACTCCTCCCAGCAGTTGGGACACATTCTATTTGAAAAAATTAAACTGCCAGTGCAGAAAAAGACAAAAAAGAAGACCGGATATTCAACAGATATTGCCGTGCTCACAGAGCTTGCGAGCCATCATGCACTGCCGGCAATGGTTTTAAGATACCGTTCACTTGGCA
>CAXNND010000130.1:0-5849 GCA_964203105.1 Desulfamplus sp. | reverse complement strand
CAGCACCAATGAGTTTTTAATGAAGATGAAAGATAAAAAAAGCCATGTAAAGGGCAGGTGTGCCGGTTGCAAATGGCTTAATGTATGTGGCGGAAATTTTAGGGCAAGGGCAGAATCAATTAAAGGGGACCCTTGGGATCAAGACCCTGCATGCTATCTTACAGATGATGAGATAGACCCTCATAAATAGGAAAATAGAATCTGATAAAGATTTAATTAATCAATAAATCCTGCCACATAACGATAAAATAGAAAATAAGGAGAATAAAAGACCATGCTGTTTCCAGATTTCAGAGCCAGACGATTAAGAGAAAAAGATGCCTTCAGGAGGATGATTCGTGAAACCTCACTTACTGTCGATGATTTGATACTTCCACTATTTGCAATTGAGGGCAAAGGGGTCAAAAATCCTATTCCATCAATGCCGGGACAGTTTCAACTTACGTGCGACTATCTTATTAAAACTGTTCAAGAGGCTCAAGATGCTGGTATTCCAGCGGTTATGCTCTTTGGATTACCTGATAAAAAGGACCCTCTTGCCACAAGAGCCTATGCTTCTGACGGTATTGTCCAAAAGGCGATAAAAGCCGTCAAAAATGCTGTGCCTGATATGGCGATAATAACTGATGTCTGCCTTTGCCAATACACTGATCATGGTCATTGCGGTATGGTAGAGAATGGACGGATCGATAATGATGCCTCGCTTGAGCTTATTGCGAAAACAGCTCTTTCCCATGCCAAGGCTGGTGCTGACATGGTTGCCCCGTCTGACATGATGGATGGACGGGTTGGCGAAATACGCGATACCCTTGATGAGGAGGGATTTTCCGGTATTCCAATAATGTCCTATGCTGTGAAATATGCCTCAGCATACTACGGACCTTTCAGACAGGCTGCTGATTCGGCTCCCCAGTTTGGAGATCGTCGCTCCTACCAGATGGATCCAGCAAATTCCCTTGAAGCAATAAGAGAAGCTACAATGGATATTGAGGAAGGGGCAGACATAATAATGGTAAAACCGGCTCTATCTTATCTTGATATAATATATAGGATTAAAGAGGAGATCGATCTTCCTGTAGCTGCCTACAGTGTAAGTGGTGAGTATGCAATGATAAAAGCTGCTGAACTTATGGGCTGGGTTGATGGCAAAAAGATTATGATGGAGACTCTTCTGTCGATCAAGCGTGCCGGAGCTGATACAATCCTTACCTATTTTGCCCTTGAAGCTGCAAAGGAGCTGAACAGGTAATGCAATCTCACCATGATTCAAACCATGATGCAAAAAAACATTCTCCTCATGGCAATTCCCATAATCATCCGACTTCCGGACACGGTCATGGACACGGTGCTGCTGGATATAGACATGGTCAAGAATCTTCTGGGGATGGCGATACAGGAAGAGTTCCAGCCATAAGATTAGTTGCATGGGAAACTACAAGACGCTGTAACCTCTCATGTGTCCATTGCCGTGCTGCTGCTGAAGATCATGTTTATCCGAATGAATTGACCACATCACAAGCAATCACACTTATGGATCAGATAAGAGAGGTTGGTCAGCCAATCATAATTCTTACAGGTGGAGAGCCACTTTTACGTTCCGACATTTTTGACATTGCAGAATACGGAACAAAAATCGGACTTAGAATGGTTATGGCACCAAATGGCACCATGATCACGCCAGAAAATGCCAGCAAGATGAAAGAATCAGGAATCAAACGGATAAGCATAAGTCTTGATGGCTCTACACGAGAGAGCCATGACAGATTCCGAGGCGTTGATGGTGCTTTTGATGAAGCGTTAAACGGTATCAGGCTTGCCAAAGAGGCTGGAATCGAGTTTCAGATCAATACCACAATTACAAAGACCAATTTGGAAGAGATTCCCAAAATACTGTCTCTTGCTGAATCGCTTGGTGCAGTGGCTCACCACATATTTCTTCTTGTTCCAACTGGCAGAGGTAAATATATTGTGGATCAGGCAATTGATGCAATTGAGTATGAAAAAACATTGAACTGGTTTTACGATCAGCGTGAAAAGACATCGCTTCAGTTAAAAGCAACCTGTGCTCCCCACTATTACAGAATATTAAGGCAGCGTGCAAAAGATGAAGGCAAACGGGTCTCCTTTGAAAGTCATGGGTTAGATGCTGTTACGCGTGGCTGTCTTGCTGGAACTGGTTTCTGTTTTATCTCACACATTGGCGAAGTGCAGACTTGCGGATTTTTGGATGTAAAATGTGGAAATATAACCGAATCAACATTTAAGAATGTTTGGGAAAATTCAGAGGTCTTTAATAAACTAAGGGATTTTAATTCTCTTGACGGTAAATGTGGTATCTGTGAATACCGTAAAGTTTGCGGTGGTTGCAGGGCAAGAGCTTATGAAGCTACTGGAAGCTATATGGCTGAAGAGCCACTTTGCACATACGTGCCACCTCAAATATTAAGGAACTCCCCATGATCGTTTTAATTATTAATGCTGGCAGTTCCTCTTTAAAATATCAACTTATAAATATGCTCAACGCCTCTGACAATGAGCTTGCTAAAAATATCAATAGCCAAAACCATTTTGTGATGGCATCAGGCGTAGTTGAACGAATTGGAGAGCCACAGGGTAAACTCACTCATAAAAAACTCTTAAACAAAGACAATATCCAAGTCAAAGACAATCTTCAATTTGTAAAAGAGCAGGAAATCAACGATCACGCTCTTGCTATGCACCTTGCAACTGGTATGCTAACTGATAAAGAATCAGGATCAGGAGTAATAAAAAGCATTGATGAGATAGATGCCATTGGTCATCGTGTTGTGCAGGGCGGTGAGAATTTTAAATCATCAATTCTGATTAATGATGCAGTAAAGCAGGCAATCCGAGATAATTATCCTCTTGCACCACTTCATAACCCTCCAAATCTCACTGGTATTGAGGTTGCTGAATCTCTTTTTCCATCCATTCCAAATATTGCTATATTTGATACTGAGTTTCATCATACCATACCTCCAAAAGCCTTTATGTATGCACTACCCTATGAATTCTATGAGCGTTTCAGAGTGAGACGTTATGGATTTCATGGCACATCACATAAATTTGTCTCAAGCACTGTGACAGAATTGATCCGCCAGAACAAAGATAATGGGCTAAATCACAAGTATAGTAGAATAAGGCGAGAAGAGTGTCCGGAGCAGCAAAATGGATTGACGATAAAAGAGAAAGAGGGGCTGAACCTTATTACAGTCCATCTTGGAAACGGCTGCTCAATCTGTGCTATCGAAAATGGACGATGTGTTGATACATCAATGGGAATGACCCCACTTGCCGGTGTAATGATGGGTACAAGAACCGGAGATATTGATCCTGCAATACAGAAGTATCTTATAGAATACACTCATCTGGATGAAAAAGAGCTTGATAACATCTTTAATAAAAAAAGCGGGTTAAAAGGTATTTGCGGTATGAATGACATGAGAGATATTCATGCTGCCGCAGACTCTGGTAATGAACATGCAAAGCTTGCCCTTGACATGTTTGCATATCAGGTGAAAAAATATATCGGGGCATATTTTGCCGTGCTCGGTCATGTGGATGGTATAGTTTTTACGGCTGGTATTGGTGAGAATGATAAAGTTATAAGAGAGATGATCTGCTCTAATCTTACAGGACTTGGGGTTGAGCTTGATCCTGTTAAAAATAGTAAACCTTTATCTGAATTCGACGGCAACTCTCATCTTTCAGGAGGAGCAAGAGCTATCCATTCAGATAATAGTGCTGTAGATATTTGGGTTGTCCCTACAAATGAGGAGTTACAGATTGCGTACGAGGTTGTGAATGTTATGAGTTCCAATGTAATTTGAGCTTCACTCTACAATTCATTGTTATCGCAAGGAATTACTCTTATATAGAATTAAACGTCTAAATACTAACAATATGATACTATAAATGGAGATTGGAAATTGTCTGATATAAAAAAAGTGGTTCTTGCCTACTCAGGCGGATTAGACACTTCTGTAATACTCAAATGGCTGATTGAGACCTACAAATGTGAAGTTGTAACCCTGACCGCAGATTTAGGACAGGAGGAAGAGCTTGACGGTCTTGAGGTAAAAGCACTTAAAACAGGTGCGGTAAAGGCTTATGTTGAAGATTTAAGAGAAGAATTTGTACGGGATTTTGTATTTCCTGCATTCAGGGCAAATGCCATATATGAGGGGCAATATCTTTTAGGGACATCCATTGCAAGACCTCTGATTGCAAAACGTCAGATCGAGATTGCAGCAATGGAAGGGGCAGATGCAGTAAGCCACGGAGCAACCGGTAAGGGCAACGATCAGGTGAGATTTGAACTTACCTACTTTGCCTTACAGCCAGACATTAGAATCGTCGCCCCATGGAGAGAGTGGAGTCTCACCTCAAGAACAAAACTTATGGAGTTTGCATCACATCATGGCATTCCGGTTCCACAGACAAAAGCCAAGCCATACAGCACTGATCGTAACATGCTCCATATCAGCTATGAAGGTGGTGTGCTTGAGAACCCCTGGTCGCCGGCAACTGATGATATGTACACAATGTCAATCAGACCGGAAGATGCACCGGATAAACCTGAAATAGTTGATATAACATTCAGGCAGGGTAATCCGGTTGAGATCAATGGCAAAGAGATGTCACCGGCAACGATTTTAAAGCACCTCAACAAATTGGGTGGCAGGAACGGAGTCGGACGGATTGACCTTGTTGAAAACCGTTTTGTCGGCATGAAATCAAGAGGTGTCTATGAAACTCCCGGCGGTACAATTTTAAGGCTTGCCCATATGAGCATGGAGTCAATTACCCTTGACAGGGAGGTTGCCCATTTGCGGGATTCTTTGATTCCAAAGTATGCTGAACTAATTTATAACGGCTTCTGGTTCTCTCCTGAAATGGAACTTCTCCAGAAAATGGTTGATGAGACCCAGACAAATGTCTCAGGTCGTGTCAGGCTAAAGCTCTACAAGGGTGGATGCTATGTTCTTGGCAGGGAGTCTGACTCAAGTCTGTACGATGAATCTTTTGCAACATTTGAGGATGATAATGTTTACAGACAGAAGGATGCAGAGGGGTTTATAAGGCTCAATGCCCTTCGATTGAGAATCAGAAAACTTGCAAGAGACAGGAAATAAGCAGATTGCAAAATGAATTCAACTGGATTAATTGGGAAGTAAATCATGGGACAAAAACCTTGGGATGGAAGATTCTCCCAGAGCACAGATAAAACAGTGGAGCGTTTCACATCTTCGATTGATGTTGATAAGGTGCTTTATGACTGTGATATTGATGGCAGTATTGCCCATTTAAAGATGATGGCTCACCAGTCCATCATCACACAAGATGAAGCAGATACCCTTTTGAACGGGCTTGAACGGGTCAGAGATAAGATTGAAAGTGGTGATTTTGAATACTCTGATACTCTTGAAGATATACACATGCACATTGAAAAAGCTCTTGGAGATGAGGTTGGAACAGTTGCAAAAAAACTTCACACAGGAAGAAGTCGCAACGATCAGGTGGCTCTTGATGTCAGAATGTATCTCAAGGCAGCAACACAGGCTGTTATGGATGCCCTTGTTGATTTGCAGAGGGTTATCGTCAAGACTGCACAAAAATATATTGATGTGGTAATGCCAGGATATACTCATCTTCAGAGGGCACAGCCTGTGCTTTTTTCCCACCATTTGATGGCATATTACGAGATGTTCAAACGTGACTACGAGAGATTTGAGGATTCACTGAAAAGGACAGATGTCATGCCTCTTGGTTCTGCTGCACTTGCCGGTACAACCTATCCCATTAACCGTGAATTAACACGGGAGATT
>CAXNND010000129.1:0-5865 GCA_964203105.1 Desulfamplus sp. | reverse complement strand
AATGGGTGAATTTTTGCTTGTCTATTCATCAAGGACAGGAGAGACAAAAAAAATAGCTGAACTTATTGCCGAGGGGATACGCATAGGAGGACATGGTGCAACCCTTAAAAGTGCCACTGATATCAAGAGTGAGGATGATCTGAATGGATTTAACGGCTATCTCTTCGGCTCTGCAACCTATCACGGTGATATGATATCCTCAATGAAGCAGTTGCTGTTCATTGCAGAGCGGGCAAATCTTGAAAATATGCCAGGAGGTTCATTCGGTGCCTTCGGATGGAGCGGTGAGGCACCTCAAAGAATTTTTGATACAATGAAAAATATATATAAAATGCGGATGACCGGTTCACCGCTGACACTCAAGGCAAGCTGGCTGGAAGGCGGCATTGTGATGGCTCAGGATTATGGAAAAGCCATGGCAAAGATGTTGTAGCCAAATCAGGGGCAACTATCAATGGGTTGCCCCGACAATAAGCTCTCTTTTTTCTATTGTTTGAATCTCTTTAAGTAATATCCCCATTCCGCTTGAGGTATCGCTAATTACTTACCCTTGATGATATTATTGAGTGCTGTCTCAACCTCTGTTCGTATCTGATCAAGCCTGTTTTCGGTTGCCGACTCAAATCTTAAAACCAGAGCAGGCTGTGTATTTGAAGCCCGAACAAGCCCCCAACCATCATCAAACAAAGCCCTCATACCGTCAATGTTAATAACATTGTATTTTTTCTTGAACTGCTCTGTGATTTTTTTCACAACATCAAATTTTATTTCATCTGCACAATCAACTCTTATCTCTGGTGTAGTAAATGTAATGGGAAGATCTTCAATAAGCTCGGATACTTTCTTACCAGTATTGACTATTATTTCCAATAATCTGCATGTGGCATAAAGAGCATCATCATACCCAAGATAGCGATCACTGAAAAATATATGACCGCTCATCTCTCCTGCAAGTTCGGCACTCTCCTCCTTCATCTTCTTTTTTATCAGGGAGTGTCCAGTTTTCCACATGATAGCCCTGCCACCATTCTTTTCAATGTCATTATACATGTTCATTGAGCACTTCACCTCAGAGATGAATGTTGCTCCTGGCTTTCTTGAGAGAATCTCCCTTGCAAAGATCACCATGAGTTGATCCCCGTAAATGATTCCACCGTTTTCATCAACAATGCCAATCCTGTCTGCATCTCCGTCATAACCAACACCCAAGTCAAGTTTTTTCTCTTGTACAAGTGTAATCAGCTCAAGCATGTTCTTTTTTACGGTCGGGTCTGCTGGATGGTTGGGAAAAGTGCCATCCATTTCACAGTATAGCTCATGCACTTCACAACCAAGTGCTTTCAATACAGGAAGAGCCGTGATCCCTCCTGTTCCATTGCCTGCATCCACACCAATTCTTATCTTTTTGCCTATCTTGTTTGGAGAAATCAGAGTTTTATTGTCATAGTTATCATGCTTGTCATCATTAATTAATATGTTGTCAAGAAGATAGGCTTTGTAGGGTGTAACAACATCTGCAGATGATACAGTGCCCTGTCCAGTTGCATACTCTCCTGCATCAATGATCTTTTTGATGTCCTGAAGTCCTGTACTGTGGATGGAATCAAATCCACTCATCAACTTGAATCCATTATATTCAGGAGGGTTGTGGCTGGCAGTTACCATTGCTCCACCCTGACTCTTGCAGTGGTGAATGGAAAAGTAGAGCACAGGGGTGGGGCAGACTCCAATATCAATAACATCGCAGCCTGTAGAGAGAATTCCCTCAATAAAAGCACTGCTATATTCATCTGAAGTGATTCTGCAATCTCTTCCTACAGTTACCGCTATTTTGCCGTGATGCTCTTTTTTTTGAATTTTATCTTTATGTCCATGTTGACAGTGTTGTGCTAAATGCCCGCTTTTATTATGCTGATGAAGCATGGTACCATAAGATTTACCGATACTTATCGCATCTATCCGGTTAAAATCTTCACCTGCAACACCTCTTATATCATATTCCCTGAAAATTCCCGGGTTCATAAAGACCTCCTTTTTTTGAGTGTAATATTTTAGATATTATCGCCTGTTCTTATAGTTTCATCAGTTTTAACTGTCGCTATAAAACACCAGAAACTATTGCTATCACCCCTAAAATCCAGCAGTAGGGTCCAAAAAAATGCAACTTGCCAATTTTAACAATATTGAGAAGCACCTTAAGTGCAACATATCCGACCACAAAAGCTATAAATGTGCCATAAAGAGTTGCCATATTGATATAGACAGCACCAATATCACCGATCAGTATATCTTTTAGCCCAAGCAGCTCTGCCCCTATAATCGCCGGTATTGACAGAAGAAATGAGAATTTGGCAGCGGTCTCCCTCTTAATACCTGCAAAAAGCCCTGCTGCAATGGTTGCACCTGATCTTGATATGCCAGGCACAACGGCAATTCCCTGACAAAAACCTATGAAGAAAGCCTGTTTGTATCCAAAGTTCATTATACTATCATCTATCCTGACATCACCAATTTTAACACCTCTTGTCAACCATAGAAATGTTCCTGTTATGATAAGCATGGTTCCAACAAAATTGATAGAGTCAAAAAGAGCATCAACATACTGTTTTAGAAACAGTCCTATAATGGCAGTTGGAACTGAACCGACAATAATCAGAAAGAGCAGCCGGATATCAGGATTCTCTTTAACATGTTTGTTAAAATCATTTAGGTTCAGATTAAATTTGAGCAAAATTTGAAATATCTGGATAATAGATATGAACATTGTCTTTATATTATCAAAAAAAATAATAACTACGGCAATCAGAGTACCAATATGAAGACTTATATCAAAAAAAAGGGTGGATTCTTTAATTCCAAATATATATTGACCAAGTGCAAGATGACCTGAACTGCTGACTGGAAGAAATTCTGTAAGACCCTGGATCATCCCAAGGATTAAAGCGTGGTAGGTTTCCATTATATTCTCCTGTTATTTTATTGATAATTGGTCTTATAGTTAAGATCAATTGATAGAGCTGATGGCTCTCTGTTGATATTGTAATGGGTAAATATTCTCATAAAGTTCGATTACTATATTTTTATCCCTGAAAAATCAATAATAAATCAACAGCACTAAAGGACTCCTGGATTACATGAGCATATTTTTATTCTGTCCAAAGTGTGCAAAATCCGTACATGAAGGTGAAATTTTCGTAATTGTTCGATATAAATATTGGATAACAAGTCGTTATGTCCATATCATTCAATATGTTTGAGTATTGGCACGTCTATTGCTATAATGTTAAACGAAAACAGATAAAGTACAACAAAAGAAACAATAAAAATCAGCCTTTAATATAAACATACCGTCTTTTTACTATAAAACATACAAATTTAAGGTGAACAACATGGCACTCTTGGTAAATCCTGGATTACAGCTTAAAAAATCACTGGAAGATGACAGAGAGTCAATTTCCAAAACAGTTACAACCAATAAAATTGCGACAGATAAAGTTTCTCCACCTCCTTTATCATTCACAAGCAACACAATTTCCGAAGAAAAGGCAACCAAGACAAATAAAATTGCTGCGATTCTATGCATAGCAATAGTTATGTTTGCACTACGTCAGTGTGTTATACACGGTGCATCCATGGCCAGTTTTCTGAGAGAAACCTCTTTAGGAACAATATTTCTTGAAGTTTCCGTGATTCTTATGGCAGTTGCACTTGCAGAACTTGTCTGGAGAATAGTACTTGTCTTTATGTACAAGCCAATTGAGGGATGTGCGGATGAGCTTCTTCCCGAATGTACAGTTATCGTCCCTGCTTACAATGAGGGTAAACAGGTTTTCGTAACCCTTCAGAGCCTTGCAGCAAGTGATTATCCCAAGGATAAAGTCAAACTGATAGCAGTTGATGACGGAAGTGTTGATGATACATGGGAGTGGATTCAAAAAGCCAAAGAGGTTCTTGGTGACAGGGTAATTACAATCAAGCAACCCTGCAACAAAGGAAAACGTCACGCACTGTATGCAGGATTCCAGCAGAGCATCGGAGATGTGTTAGTAACCGTTGACAGTGACTCAACAGTTGATGCAAATACATTGAGAAATTTGGTATCACCTATTGTTGTGGATAAAAAAGTTGGTGCAGTTTCAGGTAATGTCAGGGTTCTTAATATGGACAAGGGGATGATTCCCAAGATGCTTGACGTGGTATTTGTCTATAGTTTTGACTTTATCCGTGCAAGCCAGAGTATGGTCAAGGCAGTTATGTGCACACCTGGTGCACTGTCAGCATATCGCCGTAATGTGGTTATGGATATACTTAATGAGTGGCTGCATCAGAAATTCTGCGGTCAGCCTGCCAATATCGGTGAAGACCGTGCCATGACAAACCTGATTCTGAGAGAAGGTTATCATGTACTCTTTCAGCAGAATGCAAAAGTATATACTGAAGTGCCAGTTAAATACAACAATCTTTCTAAAATGTACCTGAGATGGGCAAGAAGTAATGTCCGTGAAACCATTGCCATGACACGGTTTATCTTCAAACCTTTTCGTGAAGGCTCAATGGTAGGTGCAAGAATAAACCTCATCTCTGGATGGATTGCAATCACAAAAGCCCAGATACTTCTTGTCATCACCTGGGGGCTGATTCTCTTGCACCCTATGACCTTTGGAGTTAATGCAATACTTGGTGTGCTTATATCTTCAAGTTTAGCAGCATTTATATACGCATGGAAGTTTGGCTCATTTGCTTCTCTTTGGTCATTTGTTTATGGATTCTATTTCTTTATCGCTCTGTCATGGATAAGACCCTATGCACTGATAACACCTCACAAGGCTGGCTGGCTGACCCGTCAGATTAAATCAAAACCAGAGGTTTCAGTAAAACCAGCAGTCCAGACATTGAATGGTAAAAAGAACCTGTTCCTTAATAAAGTTAAAACTGCTGCCTGATGTGTAACTAAAAACTCTACCTGAATTTTTCAGGTAGAGTTAAAGCAAAATGCCTGGAGCCAAGTAGTAAAAAACATGCTTTTAAATCTCAACCCTGATAATCCCCAGCCACGGCTTATTTCCAAAGTAGTTGCACTGCTCAGAGATGGAGGCGTAATTGCCTACCCAACCGATACCTTTTACGGAATCGGTTGCGATATTATGAACAAGAAAGCCATAGAACGTGTCTATCAGTTGAAAAACAGAGACAGGAGCGAGCCGTTCAGCTTTATATGTGCTGATCTCAAACATATAAGTGAATATGCAAAAGTCTCAAATTTTGCATACCGAAATATGAAACGGGTTCTTCCAGGTCCATTTACACTGATTTTGCCAGGATCAAAAATGGTGCCAAAAATCATGCTGACCAAACGTAAGACCGCCGGAATAAGAGTCCCTGACAATAATATCGTAATTGCTATTGCTCGGGAGTTAGGACATCCAGTCTTGTCCACAAGTGCCAGCGATAATAAGGGTAGTACTAAAAACGGTGGTGATACCAAGAATACCATTTTTAGTGATCCATCACTGATATATGATTATTTTGGGACTCTTCTTGATGCTGTGATTGATGGCGGACCAGTTCCTAATGTTGCCTCAAGTGTGATTTCACTAATTGATGACGTACCTGAAATAATCCGCTATGGTGCTGGAGACGTTAGCGTTTTTGAGTAGAGATGTAATTAGTTTTCTGAAAACTTCGGTTTTATTCTCTTCTGGATAGATGGTTCTTATTTGCCCCTCAATCCCTGCCAGTTCACCTGCCCATTCAACAGCATCATCAAGGTTACCAAGCCTGTCAACGAGGTTAAATGATAGAGCAGATTCTCCGGTGTATATACGGCCATCTGCAAGTTTTGTCATGGTTTGGATATCAATATTT
>CAXNND010000128.1:0-5891 GCA_964203105.1 Desulfamplus sp. | reverse complement strand
CAAGAATTGATCGATTCTGGTTTGGTGCTTGTAGGACCTCTGTCCGGTATGATCTTTTTTTATATTCGACCAACAGGTTCTCAAGGCTTTTTGATGGGAAGTCCTGAAGACGAACCGGAACGGAGATATAACGAAAATCTGCACCGTGTAATTTTAACCAACGGGTTTTATATGCAAGCTACACAAGTTACTCAAAAACAATGGAAAACAGTAATGGGTAATAATCCGTCAAGGTTTAGCAATTGCGGGGATGATTGCCCAGTTGAACAAGTTTCATGGGAAGATGCACAGGAATTTATAGCAAAGCTAAATAGGAATGGGAACGACAGGCAATATCGTCTTCCGACAGAGGCAGAGTGGGAGTATGCGTGTAGGGCAGGAACAAAAGGTGCTTATGCTGGTGATTTAGATGCTATGGGCTGGTATTACGAAAATTCAGGTGATACCACCCATCCTGTAGGTCAAAAGCAGAAAAACGGTTTTGGATTATGGGATATGCACGGCAATGTGTCTGAATGGTGTGAAGATTTGTATGGTGCTTATCCATCCGGTTCTGTTACCAACCCTGTTGGTCCCAAGGAAGGCTCGGACCGGGTTATTCGCGGCGGGGGCTGGGGCAGCAGCGCTCGGTACTGCCGCTCCGCGCTTCGTACCTACGACTACCCGTCTGTCAGGTACGACGGCTTGGGTTTCCGGCTCGTTTGCTCCGCAGGTCATCAGTGAAGCAGGCAAGGCAGGCTGTGGAGTCGCAGCGAGGGACGAGCAAAGACGGAACAGCAAGCCGAAGCCGTGGGGCTAAAGCCCTCGGCTAACTCATAAAGGAAGCCCTCTTAAGAGGGCTTGGGTAAACATTAGCCCTGAGCTTTAGCTCTGGGGTAATAGTGTGGCGTGTTAAGAATCACGGATTGACACGGATTAAGGGATTTCACGGATTAAAAAAATCAGTGGAATCTGTGCAATAACAGTTAATCAGTGATTCTGAAAATTAGACACAAATTGACAGATATGCCAATGAGCTTTAAAGCAGAGGAATAATTTAATGAAATACACTACAGCAATGGTTTCAAATATTGGCGGTCGAAGTCAAAATCAGGACTATTGTGCTTTTAGGGAGAAGTCTCCCTTTACTTGCTGGGTGGTAGCAGATGGATTGGGCGGACATAAAGGTGGTGAAGTTGCCTCTTGTATTGCAACTGAGACAATATTAGACGAATTTGAAAAAAATCCTGAAATTAGTGCAGAGGCATTGGTCAGATATATAAAATATGCTCAAGATTCTATTATCAGCAAGCAGGAAGAAGAGCCAAAGCTCTTTTCTATGCGTACCACAGTGGTTATTTTGATAGCAGATTCTAAAAACGCAATATGGTCGCATATTGGAGATTCAAGACTTTACCACTTTAGCAACGGACAAATCATATTTCAGACAAAAGATCACAGCGTGCCTCAAGCAATGTTTGATGCTGGCGACATCACATACAATGAGATTCGACACCATGAAGACCGTAACCGTTTGCTGAGATCGCTTGGGCATGAAGGCAATTTGAGACCTGCTGTTGAGAAGATTGTTCATCCTGTTCGGTCAGGAGATGCTTTTTTGCTCTGCACAGACGGATTTTGGGAATATGTGACTGAAATAGAGATGGTTGCTGATCTTGTGAAATCAGGCAGTCCTGATGAATGGCTTTACTGGATGGCTTCAAGAATTACTGCCCGTGCAGAAGAAAAATGTGATAACTATACTGCAATAGCTGTATTTGCGGAAGATTAAAAAAATGATGATTGATTCAAAAAATAAGGAATGCCCCCAACATGCCAACCATGGAGCCTGAAGTAAAAAAAGATATATCATCAGATTCAGAGCTAAAAAATAGACAGCCCCCCATGTATAAGGTTATTTTGCACAATGATGATTATACAACCATGGATTTTGTTGTTGAGATTCTGATGAGTGTTTTTGGTAAATCATTTGAAATTGCAACTCAGATTATGCTAAATGTCCATGAGCAGGGAAGAGGTATATGTGGTATCTATACACGAGATGTTGCAGAGACTAAAGTCAATACCGTTCACAACCTTGCAAGAGAAAGAGAGTTTCCTCTTAAAAGCACAATCGAAAAGGAATAGTTGAAGGAGATGGTTATGATAAGCAAAGAGTTGAGTGTCACACTTGGTTTTGCTGTAAAAGAGGCAAAAAAAAGACGGCATGAATATGTATCTGTAGAGCATGTACTGTATGCGATTCTCAATAATGGAAAGGGCTATACAACAGTTAAAGATTGTGGAGGAAGACCAGAAACTATAAAAGAGAATCTTGATCTGTTTTTCAAAGATAAAATGGAAAGTATTAAAGAGGGAAATGAGTATGTACTTCAGCAGACAATTGGATTTCAGAGGACAATTCAGAGAGCCATTAACCATGCCAGATCCGCTGAAAAAACAGAAGTTACTCTTGGAGATATACTTGCATCAATTTTTCAGGAAAAAGATTCTCATGCAGCGTATTACCTTGAGTCAGAGGGGCTTACGCGTCTTCAACTCCTAAAATATATTTCTCATAATGAACGTTCAACATCAACCCAAGGAATAAATACAGGTGCAGGTCAGTCAAAACCAGCCAAGCCGCAGCCTCAGAAAGGGGATAAAGGAGAGTCAGAGCAGGAGCAGGATCCATTGGCAATGTTTACAACAGATCTGCTTGAGAAGGCACGTCAAGGTAAAATTGATCCACTTATCGGCAGGGTAAACGAAACTGAACGGGCAATGCAGGTGTTGTGTCGCAGACGCAAAAACAATCCGGTTTTTGTAGGTGATCCCGGTGTTGGTAAAACAGCCATTGCAGAAGGTATTGCACTTAAAGCTGTTCAGGGTAATGTGCCTGATTTTCTACAATCTTCAGAGATGTTTGCACTTGATATGGGTGCATTGCTTGCCGGAACAAAATACAGAGGAGACTTTGAGCAGAGGCTTAAAGATGTTATTGATGCACTTGAGGCAAAGAAAAACGCACTTCTGTTCATTGATGAGATTCACACTGTTGTCGGTGCAGGTGCAACCAGCAGCGGCTCTTTAGATGCGTCAAATATTTTAAAGCCTGCCCTTGCATCTGGAAATTTAAGATGCGTTGGTTCAACAACTTATGAGGAGTATAAAAACTATTTTGAGAAAGATCGCGCCCTTTCCAGACGGTTTGAAAAGATAGAGGTTCCTGAACCTTCAGTTGAAGAGACAATTGAGATTTTAAAGGGGCTTAAAAGTTGCTATGAAGAGCATCATCAGTTGAACTATACCCCCGAGGCTCTTGAGGCTGCTGCAAGACTTTCTGCCAAACATATAAATGACCGTTTTTTACCAGACAAGGCAATTGATGTAATTGACGAGACTGGATCACTTATCCGCCTTTCAGGTGACAGCAGACGCAAGAATGTCCTCGCAGGAGATATTGAAAAGACAGTTGCAAAAATGGCAAAAATTCCGACTACAACCATTACAGTCTCAGATAAAACAAACCTTGAAAATTTAGATAAAAAACTTGCCCAGGTTATTTTTGGTCAGGAGAGTGCCATATCCACACTTTCAACATGTATTAAACGCTCACGAGCAGGTCTGTCAGCCCCGGGTCGTCCAATAGGGTCATTTTTGTTTACAGGTCCCACAGGAGTTGGCAAAACAGAGGTTGCAAAGCAGCTTGCACTCAATATGGGGATAAAATTCTTACGGTTTGACATGAGCGAATATATGGAGAAACACGCAGTATCAAGGCTTATTGGTGCTCCTCCTGGATATATAGGTTTTGAGCAGGGTGGAATCTTGACAGACAGCATAAGGAAAAATCCTCACTCTGTTCTGCTGCTTGACGAAATTGAAAAGGCTCATCAGGATCTTTTCAATATACTTTTGCAGGTTATGGACTACGCAACCTTGACCGATAACAACGGAAAATCTGCTGATTTCAGAAATGTTGTCATAATTATGACTTCAAATGCAGGGGCAAGGGAGATGACCTCCAACAAAATCGGGTTCGGCGAGCAGCTTACTGATCTCGGCTCCAAAGGACTAAAAGCTGTGGAAAAGACCTTCAGCCCGGAATTCAGAAACCGTTTAGATTCGGTTGTGCAGTTCAATCCACTCTCTCAGGAAATTATGGAACTTATTGTTGATAAGGGGATGAAGGAGCTAAGAGAGCTTCTGAACAATAAAAATGTCTCTTTGAAATATACCCCTAAAGTGAGAGCATGGCTTGCAGAAAAAGGGCATAATCCAAAATTTGGGGCAAGACCCCTGGATCGCCTGATCCAGACAAAGATTAAGGATGTTCTGACTGACGAGATTCTGTTCGGTGCCCTTGAAAAAGGTGGCAGTGTCTCGATTGCAGTCAAGGATGATGAGTTGACCTTCAAGTTTAAAGAGTGATTTACTTTTAGCAAAGCCTGATTACAGACAAAAACCTTAATCCTAAAGAGATCGATAAACAATTGATATGCCTGTTTTCATGCTCTCCAAATCATCTACAGAGTTCCCCCCTCCGCACCTTGCAAGAGAAGACGGTCTCCTCTGTGTTGGAGGAGACCTCTCCCCGCAAAGGCTTGTCAAGGCATACCAGAATGGCATCTTTCCGTGGTTTTCCGAAGGAGACCCACTTCTCTGGTGGTCTCCTGATCCTCGGCTTGTGCTCTACCCTGACAGGATTAACATTTCAAAAAGTCTGCACAAGCAAATCAGAAAATCTTACTTTACCGTAACCATGGACAGGGCATTTGAAGATGTAATTATCGCATGTTCTAAAAGCAGAGGTAAAAATCGAAAATCGACATGGCTTGTTGATAATATGATCAAAGCCTATATTGAACTTCACAGGCTCGGATATGCACACTCTGTTGAGAGCTGGATAGATGAAGAACTTGCAGGTGGGCTTTATGGGGTCTCTCTTGGAAGGATATTTTTCGGTGAGTCGATGTTCTCCTGTGTGAGTGATGCATCAAAGGTGGCACTTGCTGCTTTATGTAGCCATCTTAAACAGCATCAGTTTGATATTATCGACTGCCAGGTAACTTCTGCCCATCTGATTTCAATGGGTGCAGAGGAGATATCAAGAGGTGAATTTATCGGACAGCTTAAGGCATCTTTAAAAACTACTGAGGGTATCATGGGCAGATGGGAAATGGTTTGATTGTAGAGACGAACATTCATGCGTGCATCTCTACTTTGATTAAAAATCATAAGAAGCCAAAGTTTGGATTTACATAATCGGCTTCATCTCACTCATGTAGCTTCTAAGCTCCCTTCCGACCATCTCTACTACAGTGTAACGGATAGCTTCATTTACCTGTATCAGCTCAATATTATCAACACCACTACCCTTCAGATCAAGACCCTTGCCAATAACATCAGTATCAACAGTTTTCATAAAATCCTCAAGAAGAGGAAGTGCCTTCTGGGTGAACAGATAACAGCCATACTCTGCTGTGTCTGAAATCACCACATTCATCTCGTAAAGTTTTCTTCTGGCAATGGTGTTGGCAATCAGGGGCACTTCATGCAGTGACTCATAATATGCAGATTCCTCTTTAATGCCCGCTGCCACCATGGTGTCAAAGGCAAGCTCCACACCAGCCTTTACCATTGCTATCATCAGAATGGCGTTATCAAAATACTCCTGCTCAGGAATATCTGCATCTGTGCAGACCGATTTTTCAAATAGGGTCTCAGCAGTTTGGGCACGCCATTTAAGAAGATTTGCATCTCCATTATCCCAATCATCCATCATGGTTCTTGAAAATTCGCCGGACATGATATCATCCATGTGTTTATCGAACAGAGGTTTGAGGATATCTTTCATCTCCTCTGCAAGAGTAAATGCAATGATCTTTGCAGGGTTCGAGAGTCTGTCC
>CAXNND010000127.1:0-5944 GCA_964203105.1 Desulfamplus sp. | reverse complement strand
AGCGGAAAGGACTGCAAAGGCTGCAAGAGCTGCTGAAGAGGCAAGAGAGAAAGCACGGGACAAAGCATCTTTGCTCCTTTTCAAAAATGGTCCCGAACATTGTGCCGCTCCACTCAACCTTGTGGAACGTATTGAGAGAATTCCGGTCTCATCCATTGAGCATGTGAGTGGTAAAAAGGTGGTACAATACAGAGGCGGTGCCTTACCGCTCTATGAACTCTCGCAGGTTGCAAATATCTCGCAGCTTCCCCAGACAGAGCAGCAGGAGATTATTGTTTTTACTGTCAAGGGCAGGGAGTTGGGTCTTATGGTGACACCGCCTGTGGATGCCGTGGAAATTTCCCTTGATATTGATGACTCAACTTTAAAACAGGTGGGTATTAACGGATCCATGATAATAGATGGTCATACAACCCTGCTTGTAGATATTTTTGATGTTGTAAAGAACCTTAACCCCTCATGGTTTGAAGAGGAGAAACTTGCTGCTGCCGATATGGAAGAGGCGGGACAGAAGGTTATTCTTTTTGCCGAGGATTCGGCATTTTTCAGAAATCAGGTCAAGGGATTCATGACTGATGAGGGGTACAGTGTTATAACGGCTGAGGATGGAGAGATAGCGTGGAATCTTCTCAAAGAGAGGCATACTGAAATTGATCTTGTAGTTACTGATCTTGAGATGCCAAATATGGATGGTTTTGAGCTGACAGCAAAAATCAAAAAGGATCCGGTTCTCTCCCACTTCAGTGTCATTGCCTTGACCTCGCTTGCAAGTGATGCCCATGTAAAGAGAGGCAAAGAGGTTGGAATTGATGAGTATGAGATAAAACTTGATCGCGAAAATCTGATGAAACTTATCAGGAGATATCTGAATCTTTAAATTTTGCTTTGATGAGGAAAATTCAATATGGTTTCAAAAAAAGTTACCAATACAGGAACACCTCTGGAAAACAATACAGAGCTTGCCACTTTCTATGTTGGCAAGGCACTTTGTGGTATTGATATATTGAGCATACAGGAAATTAACAAACATTTTGAGGTTACCACAGTTCCTCAGTCACCTGATTATGTTGTGGGTGTGTTAAACCTGCGCGGTCGTATTGTAACAATACTTGATCTTGGAAAAAAACTTGGACTTTCCCAGATTGAGAAGGATAAGCGCAACAGAAATATTATTGTCCGTTCACAGGACGAGCACATAGGTCTTATGGTTGATGCAATAAGCGATGTGGTTACAGCGGAAAAAGAGAAAATTGAACCTGCCCCAT
This sequence comes from Desulfamplus sp., assembly GCA_964203105.1. Taxonomy (GTDB): domain Bacteria; phylum Desulfobacterota; class Desulfobacteria; order Desulfobacterales; family Desulfobacteraceae; genus Desulfamplus. The sequence continues at coordinate 4,679 of CAXNND010000127.1, read as the reverse complement.
CCAATATTAGTGGATTGAAGGGGCGATTCTTTAAAGGTGTTATGAAAACTAAAACATCCCTGATTGGTATTTTAGATATTGAAGAGGTATTAAAAGACTGACAAGAATTGGACCAATTGCCATTATAAAAATTACAAATTAGAATGCTGGATTTAAGGGGTCTTAAAACGATAAATGGGTAAAATAAAAGTTCTTGTAGTCGATGATACCATTGTCTATCGTAAAATTATCAGCGATGTTCTTAAAGATATGCCTGATGTTGAGGTTGTAGGAGCTGCAAGCAATGGCAGGACAGCTATCGCAAGAATAGCCACGCTACAACCTGATATTGTCACTCTGGACATCGAAATGCCAGAGATGAATGGTATTGAAGTGCTGGAATATATAAAAGCTAACTCAATTCCAACTTCAGTCATTATGTTGAGCACCCTTACACAAAAAGGTAGTGATATGACCATCAAAGCCCTTGAACTTGGGGCTTTTGATTTTATATCCAAGCCGGACAGGGGTACAATGGCTGAAAACCTTATAAAGGTGCGTGATTCCCTCGCACCCATTATCAATGCCTTCAAACGTCAGAAAGGGATCAGAGGCACACTTAATAAAATATCCCAGCCTGACGTACATGGACACCTTGGAGTTTATGCCTCAACTAAAAACATCAGTAAAACTCTCACCACTCATAGCCACCACACAAGTGCAAATTTATCAACTACCAGTTTTTCATCTCCAAATAATATTCAAAAATTAAAAAGCGAGATTAAGAGTGAAATAATAAGACCTTCAATTATTATAAGGAGACAGACACCGTCATCAATAATAGGGATCGGAATTTCAACCGGAGGTCCCAAGGCATTGGCAATTCTGATGCCGATGCTGACCACAAGGCTCAATGTTCCTGTATTGATAGTTCAGCACATGCCACCTGTTTTTACTAAATCACTTGCAAAAAGCCTTGATGCAAAATGCTCCCTTGAAGTTAAGGAGGCTGAAAACGGAGAGCCTTTGAGAGCCAATACAGTTTTTATTGCCCCGGGAGGGATGCAGATGAAAATTGTGGCTGGTGCAGATGGCAGAACAAGAAATATAAAACTTACCGATGATCCTCCAGAAAATAGTTGCAAGCCATCGGTTGACTATCTTTTCAGATCTATTGCAGAACATTATGTAGGAAGGGCAACTGCCGTTATTATGACAGGAATGGGTTCAGATGGTACAAAAGGTCTTGAGCATATTAAAAAAAATGGCGGTGTGATTATTGCCCAGGACAAGGAGAGCTGCACTGTATATGGAATGCCAAAAGAACCAATAGAGTCGGGACTGGCTGATGTGGTTGTACCTCTTAATCAAATTGCTGAAGAGATAATCAAAACTGTAATCTGAAGGATGTAATGATCAAGATCACGCCGGTAGAATTTGATACATTATCTAAATATATCATGGAAATATCTGGGATAGCACTTTCCAAGGGTAAAGAATATCTTATTGAAACCAGATTGAATCCATTAATGGAGCAACTGAACTGCTCATCATATTATGACCTTCACAAAAAGGCTAAATATGATCTCAAAAAAGATATTGAAAAAAAGATCATTGATGCCATATCTACAAACGAAACCTATTTTTTCAGAGACAAATCCCCTTTTACGCTGATACAATACAAGATAATTCCTGATCTCATTGACAGACGTTCAAAAAACAGAACTGTTTTAAAGCCCACCATCCGTCTCTGGAGTGCTGCAAACTCTACGGGACAGGAGATTTACAGCATTGCAATGGCTCTTGACGAGATTGGAATCACTCCACAAAAATACCAGATTAAGCTTCTCGGTACAGATATTTCAGATGCTGCAATAGCACAGGCAAGCTACGGAAGGTACAATAAATTTGAGGTGGCGAGGGGGTTGGATCCAAAACGGCTTAATAAATATTTCATAAAAGATGATGATTACTGGAAAATAAAAGATGAAATAAGGGCAATGGTTCAATTTAAGAAGATGAACCTGATGAAGCCTTTTGTCGGTCTGGGTAAATTTGATATTATTTTATGCCGTAACGTCATGATCTACTTCACCGAGGAGGACAGACGTAAAATATACGCAAATATTGCAAAAGTTCTTGAGCCAGACGGCTATCTTATCATTGGTGCCACAGAGTCTCTTGTGAATAATTCAGATATGTTTATTTCCAAAAGATATCTCAACTCAATTTTCTATCAACTGAGTTAAACTTCATCCTAAAAATATATATGAGAGCTTAATTATGGCAACAATTAACCCGAAAGAATTTTTAGAAGAGCTGATCTTTTGCATTAAAAATGAAGATATTGTCAAGGCAAAAGCCCTTTTACAGTTCATAATAAATCCTGAAATTAACGTAAATCTTCAAAAACGAGCACTGCATGAGCTGGCAAAATCGTCGGAAAGGCTGGTATTTCCGATGCTTGAATACCTGACAACCCTCAAGATAGCGAATCCTGAAATACAGGAGAGCCTCTATGAGTTGATCCTTGAGAAGGCTTATGGAAATTCTGACCGGATAATTAAATATATACTACAGGATAACAAGAGCAATCGCCTGATTTACATCAAGGTTGCTGGCGACCTGCTTCTTGCAGATGCTGCTCCTGTTTTTGAACTACTTCTTGAAATATCCAAAGACCCTGAACTGCTTATACAGACAGCCACCTCCCTTGGTGCTCTTCGCCTGCCAACTTCACTTGCTGCCCTTATAAAATTATGTGAAACAAATGATAACCCAAAAATAAAACATGCGGCTGTGTTGGCGATTGCCCAGATTGGTGGAAATGAGGCGGTTGACTACCTTGCATCCTCAATTAAGGATAATGATGATTCCTATGAGATGAAAATAAAGGCAATTGGCGAAATTCAGGATCAATATGCTCTCAATAAACTTGCATCTCTTCTTGCCTCTACCAATACAGATGTCAGATACGCTGCAATTGATATACTGATAGAAATCGGCGGTAAGGCAGTCCCGATACTTACCGCCGCAACTGCCAATGCAAACACAGATTTCATGGTTCATCTTATAACTACCCTTGGGTATATCAAGGATCAAAGGGCTTTGCCTGTGATTCTTGATATTATGAAGGCAATCCCTGATGATCCTAATATACGTCAGGCAGCCTATGAAAGTATGGAGCGAATTCCATCAACCAAATCTTCAATTGCCCTTGCAGCCGGTATTCAGGATCCGGTTGAAGCTGTACGTATGAGTGCAGCTCGGGCAATGGATAAAAATATCTCCAAGGTTCTTGTCGCTGGTCTTAAAAACATTGTGCGAGAAGAGAACGAGGAGGCTTTAAATGCAGTTGGTGCTCTTATAGATTCCGAAGCTGATAATATTTTCAATTTTTTGCTTCAGGAAGAGCCATTTATTAAGTTATCAGTTAAACATGTTACCAGTAGAGCAGATAAAAAGACAAGAGAGCACTTTCTTGGTATATTGAGAAAAAAAAATCAGCAGCAACTTGCGGATAAAATCGTTAAGTTGATTCCTAAAGAAGATGAGGAGAAGGCATCTGATATTTCAAGGATTTATGTTGTGGATGACTCTAAAATGATGCTAAAACTCTATGAGAATAAAATCACAGCGTTTGGATACAACGCAACACTATTTATACTACCTGATGAGGCGATAAAACAGATATACGCATCAAAACCAGATCTTGTTATAACTGATCTTAATATGCCAGGAATAAACGGGATTCAACTTGCCAAAGCAGTCAGAAAAAAATATTCATCAACAGAGCTTCCAATTGTTATGATAACAACCCAAAGTGATTTTATGGAGTCTGATAATTCACAAATTAATGAGAGCATTCTTAGTATCGCTGGTATCAATAAGGTTCTTCACAAACCCTTTTCCAATGAAGAGCTTAAAGAGACCATTGTAAAATTTATCAGCCACAAATAATAAATAGTAGGATAAAAGATACTTATTGTCGGGAGATAGAAGATATATGTTAAGAAAAGCAACTCCAGCAGATGTCAAATCAATTCATGCCCTGCTTCAACTATACGGGAAAAGGGGAGAACTCCTTGCAAGACCATTAAGTGAACTCTACGACCATATACGTGACTTCTGGGTATATGTTGATGAAACAACAGGGGAGCTTTTAGGTTGCTCTGCCCTTCAGTTCTGCTGGGAGGATCTTGCTGAAATCCGTTCTCTTGCAGTGGTCGAGACATCTCATGGCAGAGGCATTGGAACTCTTCTGGTTGACAGAACCATACAGGAGGCAGAAGCATTCAAAATGCCAAAGCTATTCACACTTACATACAGACCAACTTTTTTTAAGAAATTTGGATTTGTTCAGATAGACAGGGCAGAGCTTCCGATCAAAATCTGGTCAGGCTGTATTACATGCGTAAATTTTCCCGATTGTAACGAAATTGCAATGAAAAAACAAATTGATATTTAAAATTTAGACGGTATTTTTATGGGTAATTCAAGCTGCTCTACCGCTTAAGGTTTGTTCCGTTCTTTTTCAAGCAGCTTTTCGTACCATTTGGCAAACTCAAACATTCCAACTATTTTTTCATTTTCATTTATGATCCCAAGACACATCTCAAAAGCCCCCTGTGCAAAAGAGTTGGAATATCCTTCATTGGATGACTGCTGAAGAAATTCACGGATAAGCACTTGGGAAGTTC
>CAXNND010000126.1:0-5964 GCA_964203105.1 Desulfamplus sp. | reverse complement strand
TGCCAATATTTGGTTTTAATATAAAAAACTTCACAATATTTTATTTATATCAACCACTCCCTTAGCAGAACATAGTTTTATTGTAACGCTTAAAACTAAATAAAACCAGATTGTTATATTAAAATTGCTATGGACTATATCTTGGTTGTGATTAAATCCTGCTCTGCGAAATATCTATTTGCTATACATTATTAACATTGCATTAGTGACGATAATATTGAGCTATGGGTTAATTTTTTAGTATCGATCGATTATAGGTTTATAGAAGTTCAAAATTTTGAAATCCATTTTTATTCCAATATGAAATATTATCTTTTAACACTTTAAAATTAAAGAGTATTTGCCTATATATAACTAAATTCAAAATCTTGAACTAAACACATCTTATGTTTAAAATTCTGAATCCAAATACCTTTCAAGTTTTGGGTTGCGTGTTAGTTGTTGATGATATTCTGTTGATATTGTGATAATCATAGTATAGTTTCTTATAGCTTTTTAAGAGTTATATTCTGACAATCTGTAAAAATTAAGGATGCCCAATGAAAATAAAAAAGGCAGTATTTCCGGTTGCAGGACTTGGTACCCGTTTTTTACCTGCAACAAAAGCGATGGCAAAAGAGATGTTGACCGTTGTTGACAAGCCAATCATACAGTATGCTGTTGAAGAGGCGTTTGATGCTGGCATTGAACAGATTATCTTTGTGACAGGCAGAGGGAAAAAAGCCCTGGAGGATCACTTCGACAGATCCTTTGAATTGGAGCTGACCTTAGAGAAGAAAAAAAGATACAATACCCTGAAAATGCTCCAGGAGCTTGTTCCCAAAACTGGTACTATTGTTTACACAAGACAGAATGAACCATTAGGGCTGGGACATGCAATATGGTGTGCAAGGGATATTGTCGGTGATGAGCCTTTTGCTGTGCTTCTGGCTGATGATCTGATACAGTCATCCACCCCAGTTCTATCTCAGATGATCACCCGTTTTGACAGGTTACGGGCATCGATTGCTGCGGTTATGGAGGTTGACAGGGATCAGACTGACAAATATGGAATTCTTGATGCTGATGCAATTGAGGATAACGTAGTCAGAGTAAGAGGGATGGTTGAGAAACCCAAACCAGAAGATGCTCCGTCCAATCTTGCAATCATAGGTAGATATATCCTTACCCCCAAGATTTTTGACTATCTTGGAGAGAACAAGACAGGAGCAGGCGGAGAGATTCAGCTAACAGACGCAATGGGACAACTGCTCAAAGAGCAGCCGATATTTGGATATAAATTTCAGGGGAAAAGATTTGACTGCGGCGACAAGGCAGGTTTTCAGATGGCAAATCTTGCCTTTGCCATGGAGCGACCAGAAATCAGAGACAGATTGTCAAAATTTATAGGTGAAATGAAATTTGGAAGCCAAGTAAGAGATGATCTCTGATTTTATAACGCTTAAAGGTTTTATCACATATTTTTATACTGCCTATAGAGAGCCTTGACCTTAAACACATAATTTCTTGTTTCATCATAAGGGGGGATACCCTCATGTTTCCTTACAGCCTCAGGACCGGCATTGTATGCAGCAAGTGCAAACTCCAAGTTTTTGTTATGTACTTCAAGCATCTGTTTTAAATATTTGGAGCCTCCCATAATATTCTGGGATGGATTGAAGGGATCGGCAATATTTAGTGAGCTGTAGTTCTCCGGCATGATTTGCATTAACCCTTTTGCCCCCTTTGGTGAGACAGCCTGAGAGTTAAATGCCGATTCTGCTGATATTACAGCTTTGATAAGTGCCCTGTCCAGCCCATATCTGACAGATGCCTGCTCTATAATAGGATCAAAAGCCTTACTGTTTATTGCACGAGAGGAAAATCTTGGATAGCCTACTCCCCTGTTATAGTATATCCTCCCTGTCTGTTCTGGTATAAATAGCTTATACTTATCACTATTAGGCACATTAGTAAAATGTTTTACTCCATTTTTGTCTGTATAACTATAAATATCAGCCATTGATACCGATATAGATGTAACAAAAACTATAACAACAACAATAAAAAACAGATTACGTAGCTTCATTTTACCTCCGGTCATTGGTTATTTGTCAGATTATCTTTACTGTTAAATCCGCTTTATCATGGTCGGGGGCTCTTTAAGGTGTTTGTTTGAACTCAAGACATGTCTAAATTCAAGATATATTTATAGCTCATAATATCTTTCTAAAACCAGCTTTAAATTTTTTAGGTATTTTTATAGATAGATTGAAGATATCTGTCCACATTTTTTTATAATTTTCACCATATTCAAGAGGTACAAGGAGTGACTAATGCGTATAATAAGATTTTCGGATCATGACGGCAACGAGTTGACAGGATGTTTGAAAGGCTCTGGTATTAATATCAATACAAACGATTCAGCGACCATTATCACAGGAGATATATTTGGCAATTTTACCGTGACCGAAAGAAGTGTAAAAATTAACAGGCTACTTCCACCTTTCAGACCAGTTGCCATTTTATGTATAGGACTCAACTATAAAATGCATGCCAAGGAGACAGGAATGGCTCTGCCGGAACACCCTGTGCTTTTTATGAAAAATCCTGCTGCTGTGACAGGACCCTATTCAGATATTGAAATTCCAAAGTCATGCCTTAATCCTCTACAGGTCGATTATGAGGTGGAGTTAGGTGTTGTTATTGGCAAATCCGGCAAAAATATCAGAGTAGAAGATGCTCTTGACCATGTGTTTGGATATACCTGTGCCAATGACGTATCTGCAAGAAGATGGCAGAAGCACAGCGGAGGGGGGCAGTGGGTAAGAGGTAAAAGTTTTGATACGTTCTGCCCGTTAGGTCCGTCCATAATAACCAAAGACGAGATAGAGTCTCCTCAAAATCTCAAATTGGAGTGCCGACTAAACGGAGAGGTTATGCAGACAGGATTAACTTCAGACATGATTTTTCCTGTTGCAGATATTATTTCAAGACTATCTGAAAGCACAACACTTCTTTCAGGTACACTCATTCTTACAGGAACTCCAAGCGGTGTAGGTTTTACCAGAAATCCTCCGGTCTTTCTAAAACCAGGTGATGTGCTGGAGAGTAGTATAGGGGGGGTGGGAGAGATAAAAAATTCTGTGGTAGCAGAAAAATAATCGGCTTAAATGGTTGCTGGTTGCATAAAAAGGAAACAGATATTAAACGGAACAAAAACTATTAAATGAAAAGCAAGATTAAACTATAGCCCATATTTTTTCAGCTTCTGATTAAGCCCGCTTTTCCCGATTCCTAAAAGCTCGGCAGCTTTGGTCTGTATATTACCAGCCTGTGCCATTGCCCTTTGGAGCATCCTCTTTTCAACAGCAACAAGTGTTTCGTTTAGTCCGGCATTTTCAGGAATGCCTTCAAGATTAAGGTCTGCACTAATACCCTTGCGAATCTGCAACGGAAGATCTGCAGGGGTGATAAATCTGCCTGTAGAGAGGATAACTGCCCTTTCAATAAGATTTTCAAGCTCCCTTACATTACCTGGCCAGGTATAGTCAAAAAGCATACGGGCAGCGTCCGGATTTACCCCTTCTAACGGCTGTAAAGATTCTGATTGCTCTGTCAGCTTTCTTTCATGGAAATATTTTTGGAGAAAGTGGTTAATCAAGAGAGGTATGTCCCCTTTACGATCCCTTAGTGCGGGCATGACTGCTCTGACAACATTGAGTCTATAGTACAGATCTTCTCTGAATCTGCCCTTTTTTACCTCCTCCTCAAGATTACGATTTGTAGCTGCAATTAAACGAAAATCTACATTTATCGGAGATGTTGCCCCAACCCGCTCAATAGTCTTCTCCTGCAGAACCCTCAGCAGCTTTACCTGAATGTTTAAAGGAAGCTCTCCCACCTCATCAAGAAAAAGCGAGCCGTGATCAGCAAGTTCAAACCGCCCTTTTTTCATGGCTGCGGCACCTGTAAAGGCACCCTTTTCATGTCCAAAAAGTTCACTTTCAAGAAGGCTTTCAGCAAAAGCTGAACAGTTTACAGATATAAGAGGTCCGTTTCTTCTGGGGCTGTTGTAATGGATCGACTTTGCTGCAAGCTCCTTGCCTGTACCGCTCTCCCCTTCAATCAGAATATTTGCACCTGTGGGGGCAACCTTTCTGATAATACTGTAAAGTTCCTGCATAGGCTGGCTTTTGCCGATGATATTGCAGAAATTATACTTGGTGGTGATAGCCTCTCTCAGAATCAAATTTTCCTTTACAATCTCGTGGATCGATATAGCTTTTCTGATATGGGCAACAAGAGTCTCATTGTCAAATGGTTTCAGAATATAGGTGTAGGCACCCTTCTGCATTGCTTCGACTGCACGTTCCACACTGCCGTGGGCGGTCATTATAATCACAGCCATGTCAGAAGAGACCTCTTTTATCTGTTCCAAAAGAGAGATTCCATCCATACCCGGCATCATCACATCTGTAAGCACAAGATCAATCTGGCTGGACTTAACTATTTCAAGTGCCTCAAGACCGCTTGAAGCGGTAAGTGGCGTAAATCCCTCCTCTTTAATCACCTCACTAAGTATTTTAGTATAATTTTTTTCATCATCAACAATCAAAACAGTTTGCATTAAATATCTCCCCCTTTTATGAAAGTTTTTTTGGATTTTTTTGTAGGATAACTAAAGAGTTGAGTTCCCTTTTATAAAAACTGAGCTTTCTCTGGTTTTGTAAGTTTCTACAACGGGAGGGTTATTTGCACAGTAACTCCCCCTGAATCCCTGTTGAACAGCTCAACATTTCCATGGTGAGATTCAATGATATTTTTAACTATGCCCATTCCCAAGCCTGTTCCCATCTCCTTTGTGGTAAAAAATGGATTCCATATTTTTTTGAGGCTCTCTTCAGGGATACCCTTTCCCTGATCATGAAAAGCAATTACAATTCTATCATGTTCCGAAAGTATATTAATGGTAAGTTTGCCACCCAGTGGCATAGCCTGAAATGCATTGAGCATGATATTCAAAAAAGCCTGATATAGCCTGTCAGCATCTGCCATAATCTCTGGAATGGGTTGTGTAAATTCTTTATATACGGTGAAATCGTTCTCCTGAATCTGCTCAGAGAGATAGTGAATATTTTTTTCAATGATCTCGTCAATATGACAGGGTTTAAGCAATGGGGTCATTGGTCTGGCAAAATCAAGAAAATCCTTTATTATATTGTTAAGCCGTATAGATTCCTCCACAACTATGTCAATTATGGTGGTTGGCTGGTCAGCTTTTGCCATCTTTTTTTTAAGCAGCTCCGCTGAACTTTTTATGATCCCAAGAGGATTTCTGATCTCATGGGATATAGCGGCTGTCATCTCTCCAATGGTGGAAAGGTGTTCAGCTCTCTGGAGTTTCTCCTCAAGTTTCAACCGCTCCATTGCCCTTGATTCAATGATCATCTCGCCACGCCTCACCACAAAAACAAGTATGAAAAACAGAACAGCCATAACAGCAAAACAGGTTGTAACTGTCAACAGTTGCAGTCTGAATATCTTGTGGTAATCATCGGAAATATCCTGGATAATTTCAACAACACCAAGTACAGGACCCTGAACAGAAGAGAGGGGCTTTTCAGCCCTAAGCGGTGCAAAGGTTACTATCTTTGCCTGATGAGGAAAGCCAAGTAAAAGCTCAACAAAATTTCCATTTTCAACAAGATGTGATGTTGCCTGATTTTTCAATGCCATTTGATAACCATAGCTTCCACTACCGCTGATCCCCTTCTTTTCATTGTCAAAACTATATGCTATAGTATCTTTCATGTCGTAAATATTGACCATCTCTACATTGAAACCATGAAGTGTGGTTTTTATCACACGGTCCATTCGCTGGTATTGAGCATCATCTCTCAATTTGATTTTACCGTATTTTAAAACAGAGGGGATGATAAACTGCAAAAAAACCTGATGGTTCAGATTGGCTACAAGCAGATG
>CAXNND010000125.1:0-5970 GCA_964203105.1 Desulfamplus sp. | reverse complement strand
CGAATCTGTCTGCAATCACAAATTTGATCTCATCTTTTCCCCCAAGAATATCTATGTTGCTCAACATATTTTTTCCAGATTCTCCGCTTGAGGGGCATTTGATGTCAACAATTCTGACACATCTGTCTGTGATGGCATCAATACTGATAGAGCCGTTTGTCTCAATAAGCACATTATACCCTCGACCTAAAAGAGCATCAGCCAAAAGAGGGGTCTCTTTCTGTATGAGCGGCTCTCCTCCAGTGATTTCAACTAAATTGCAGCCAAAAATTTCCACTTGTTTGACTATATCTTCAATCTTCATTGGGGTGCCAATCTCTTTTTTTGCATAAACAGTATCGCACCAACTACAATTAAGATTGCAGCCGGTAAGCCTTACAAACGAACAAGGTAACCCTGACAATGTTGATTCGCCCTGAAGACTGTAAAATATTTCACATATATCAAGAGACATTTTATTCCCGCTTTTGTTATCTATAACTCTTCCCAGTAGGTTGAACCACAGCCTGGAGTTTCAGAGACTTTGACTTTAGAAATTTTTATATATTGACTGTTCAGATGAGATTCAAACTCTTTATATAAAAACCTGGCTATATTTTCTGATGTGGGATTTACTGTTCTGAACTCGTCAAGTTCATTTAAATGTGTGTGATCAACTTTTTTAAGAATTTTTTTAATGAACTGTTTAACATCTCTGAAATCAATTCCAATGCCAATCTCATTAAGTTGACGGCATTGAACAAAAGTCTCTATTATCCAGTTGTGTCCATGTATTTTAGAGCAATTTCCATCATAACCATTTAACGAATGGGCTGCTGAGAAATGGTCTTTCACATAAATTTCATACACACCTGTTTTATATTGTTTGTCATTTTCATAACTATCTGACATAAAAATCTCCTTTTAAAAACAAAATCTTTACTTTAATAAAAAAAGTCGGAAGGGTAATAACTATAGAGTTGAAATTAGAAATTTTATTGAGTAAACTCCTCCGACAATTTAATGAATTTATAAGAATATTGCAGTTTCAGAATCAAGTCCAGTTTTTTTCTGATAAATTAAAAGTCCTATACTTAGGTTTAAATTACATAATTACAGTTTAATTGAGTTGGAGTGTATATGAGTAAAATTATTGCATTGGCAGGAAAAGGTGGAGTGGGAAAGACAACAGTTGCCTCACTTGTGCTCCGTTATCTTTCAAAAAATGGACTTAGCCCTGTGCTGGCAGTAGATGCAGATCCAAACAGCAATCTTGGCGAGACCCTGGGAATGGATGTTGTTAAAACTGTAGGTGATATCAGAGAGGATTTTATGAAAGATCCTCAGGGTGTACCATCTGGAATGGATAAAATAGTCTATCTTGAGATGCTTATGAATCAGGTACTCATGGAACGCAAAGAGTTTGATCTGCTTGTTATGGGGAGGCAGGAGGGGCAGGGCTGTTATTGTATGGTCAATAATATTCTGAACCGTTTCGCAGAAGAGCTTGAGAAGAATTACAAATTTCTTCTGGTTGACAATGAGGCTGGTATGGAGCATTTAAGCCGCCGCACCAGTGGCAAGGTTGATATGCTGATTCTTGTGAGCGACTATGCGTTAAGGGGATTGCGTGCAGTTGGAAGAATCCACGAAATGCTTGATAGCCTTAAACTGACCGTCGCAAATGTGGGACTTGTTGTGAACCGTGCTCCAGCCGAACTTGGCAAGGCATTTCTTGATGAGGCGGACAAGATAGGCATTAAAATTCTCTCCACACTTCCAAATGATGATACCCTGCTTGATTTTGACATGGAGCGAAAATCTCTTCTTGAGCTGCCTGATGATTCACCTGCTGTTGTTGCAGTGGATGGTTTGATGAAAAAGGTTTTTGAAATTATAAAATGAGCTGCCGCGCAGCAGGCCGCCGGGAATTAGCCCCCTAACAATGATTAAAATATTGATAGAATAGGTTATCCTCTTTATCACTTGAAACGGAGAAAATAATAATGGATAGACTTGACGCAATTTTTGCCCCTGAATCAATAGCTGTGCTTGGTGCCTCCACCCAGAAGGGTAAGGTGGGACACGATATTTTTGCCAATATTCTGTATGGAGGATATCAGGGTACCCTTTATCCGGTCAACCCAACAGCAAAATCTGTTTTAAGTGTAAAATGCTATAAAAGTATTACCGCAATTCCTGACCAGGTTGATCTTGCCATGCTCATTCTGCCTCCAAAAATTGCCCTCAGTGCAGTAGAAGAGTGCATTGCCAAAGGGGTCAAGGGTATTGTAATCGTCTCTGCAGGATTTAAGGAGGTCGGAGGAGAGGGACTTGAGATTGAGCGTAAAATTCAGATGATGTGTAAAAATGCAAATATCAGGCTTGTTGGTCCAAACTGTCTTGGAGTTATAAACCCTGCCCCTTCGGTATCTCTAAATGCCAGTTTTTCAAGACGAATGCCTGCCCATGGTAATATATCATTTATCTCTCAGAGCGGAGCACTCTGTACAGCAGTACTTGATTTTGCGGCTGACAAGGGGTTTGGATTTTCTAAGTTTATCTCTATTGGTAACAAAGCGGATGTTGATGAGCTTGACCTTTTGAGATATTATCACAAAGATCCGAATACAGATGTTGTGATGATCTACATGGAGGAGCTTTCACGGGGTGCAAAAGAGTTTATCTCTGAGGTGAGGGAGATGACATCAGGGATCAACCCTACGCCTGTGATTGTAATCAAATCAGGTACATCTGATGCGGGTGCCGCCGCCGCTGCCTCCCACACTGGTTCGCTTGCAGGCTCAGATACAATATACGATGCAATTTTTGAACAGTCAGGTATTATCAGATGCGATACGGTCAATGAGCTGTTTGACTATGCTCAGGCAATTGCCTCCAAGAAATTTCCCAAAGGGGATAAGATCGCCATTGTTACTAATGCTGGAGGTCCTGGCATAATTGCGACAGATATGAGCGAGCATTCAGGTTTGAAACTTGCCAAATTCTCTGACAGTACAGTAAAAGAGCTTAAAAAGTATCTTCCACCCACAGCAAATTTTAATAATCCTGTTGATGTTATCGGAGATGCAGCACGAGATCGTTATGAAAATACCCTTGCTACAGTGGTGAGCGATTCTGGTGTTGACAGCGTTCTCATTATTCTGACTCCGCAGTCCATGACTGATGCAATAGGAACTGCTGAGGCAATCGTAAAAATTGCAAAGAGATCCGTAAAACCGATTGTCTGTGCATTTATGGGGGTTGTGGATGTTTCGGATGGTGTCAAACTTCTTCAACAGAATAGTGTGCCAGTTTATCAGTTTCCCGAAAGTGCCGCCCGTGCACTTGGTGCTTTATACTCCCAGCAAAAATGGCTATCCCGCAAGATTTTACCCCAATATCGTCTTGATTTTAAGAGGGAAAAGGCGGATGAAATAATTAAAAAACATATTGATGCCGGACAATATAATCTTGACGAGATTGATGGCAGTGAACTTCTGAAATGTTATGGATTTAAAACCCTTCAGATGGAGATAGCCTCAACTCCTGAAAAGGCTGTTGAAATCGCAGAGCGTATTGGTTATCCGGTAGTGATGAAGATTGTCTCTCCACAGATACTGCATAAATCTGATGCCGACGGAGTTAAGGTTGGAATTAAAACATCAATTGATGTCTCTGCCTCATTTGAAAGGATTATGAAGTCAGCCGCAGATTATAACCCTTCGGCTGAACTTAAAGGTGTACTTATTCAGGAGATGGCAAAATCAGGGAAAGAGGTAATTCTTGGTGCAAGCCGCCATCCTGGATTTGGACATGCTGTTATGTTCGGACTTGGTGGTATCTTTGTTGAGGTTTATAAGGATGTGATCTTCAGGATGGCACCAATGGGAAGAAATGTTGTACGCCGTATGGTCAAGAGCGTTAAAGGTTATCCGATTCTTGCGGGATTCAGGGGTGAACCCCAGGCTGATATTGAAATGCTTGAAAAGAATCTTGTAAGCCTTAGAACTATGGTTGACAACCATCCGGTAATAAAGGAGCTGGATATAAATCCGCTGTTTGTTCATAAGGATGGAGAAGGGACAACAGTTGCTGATATTATTATTAAATTAGAAGCAGTTAACCAGAAGTAAATTACCCTAAAATTTTTGGAGAGGAGATTTTTAGTGATGGCTCAAGGAAAAGATTTTATAATAAAAGAGTCCTCAGAGGCAGATAGAAATTGTGAGAGGAGAAAACTTCCAGAGGTTGATTTTTCAACATTTATTATCTCCATCTACTCATCTGCACTGGTACAGCTTGGAGAGATTCCTGATCCTGCAACCGGTGCAAGGACAAAGGATTTATCCATAGCAAAACATACCATTGATATGATTGCCATGTTGGAAAAAAAGACATCAGGTAATCTTGATCCGGAAGAGGATAATTTGATGAAAAATCTCTTAAATGAGTTGAGGATGACTTACGTAAAGGTAAAATGCTTATAAAATCTCCAGCAAAGATCAACCTGTTTCTTTATGTTACTGGAAGACGGGATAATGGATATCACGATCTCTTTACATTAATGGTGTGCGTTGATCTTTATGATTATATTGAGCTGACATTTCTTAAACCTATACCTATCAAATTTGCTAACCCAACCCCAAATCATTCCAATCTAAAACAAGAAGCGGCTACTCCCCAAATCACTGTCAGATGTGATAACCCTCATGTTCCTGAGGATTATCATAATCTTGCATTCAAGGCTGCCAGTCTGTTCAACGATCGTATATTAACGATTAATACCATTAATATACAGAGTCTGGAAATAGAGATTAAAAAGAGAATACCCGTGGGTGCGGGTCTTGGCGGAGGAAGCAGCAATGCAGCGTCAGTGCTGAAAGCCATGAACCAGTTTTATGGGTCTCCGTTTTCTGTGGCTCAATTGATGAAAATGGGGCTTGAACTTGGTGCTGATGTACCGTTTTTTATTCTTGGTGGTGCGGCTATTGCAGAAGGGGTGGGGGAAAAGCTGACACCAGTCGATTTTCAAGGTGAAAATTCTACATTTTACCAATCAAATCCGAAGAGCATACAGGGCAAGACAAGAGCATACCTAAAAAAGCAGCGAATGTCTCTCCTGCTTTTTTATCCTGGTGTGGCTGCTTCTACAGCCAACGTATATAAAAATCTGGATTTGGCATTGACAAAACCTGTTAAATCTAATAATAAGTGCCTTTCAAAAACCTCTGACATCAAGCAGGGGCTTGATAGTATTAAAGGGTTGATGCACAATGATCTTGAACTGACCACATGTGCCTTATATCCTGAAATTGGATTGTTCAGAAAAGAGTTGTTTGATTATTTACCGGAAGTTGGTTTTTTGCCAGAAAAGGTAATGATGACAGGGAGTGGTTCAACATTTTTCTCTATTTTTTCTGATTACGCAAAAGCTCAACGCTGTTTCAATGAACTTTCCGCAAAATGGAGGCTTACAAAAAAAGAGATTTTTTTTGCCTCATTTGTAAATTAATATTTGAAATATTGGGGCGTCGTCAAGCGGTAAGACACAGGATTTTGATTCCTGCATTCGGAGGTTCGAATCCTCCCGCCCCAGCCAATAATACAAAATGTATTAAATAGAGAGCTTATATGAATACAATGTCGCTTTTTTCCGGCAACTCTAACCCTATTCTTGCAAATAAAATTGCAGGGTATCTTTCCAAGCCTCTTGGGAGTGCAAAACTGAATCGATTTAGTGATGGCGAGATTCAGGTGGAAATTAAGGAAAATGTGAGAAGGCAGGAAGTTTTTGTCATTCAGTCAACCTGTAATCCTGTCAATGACAACCTGATTGAACTGCTTTTAATGATTGATGCCCTTAAACGATCTTCTGCAAGTTATATAACAGCAGTTATCCCCTATTTCGGTTATGCACGCCAGGATAAAAAGGTTCTCCCGCGAGTTCCAATAAGTGCTAAATTGGTGGCGGATCTTATTACCAACACA
>CAXNND010000124.1:0-5972 GCA_964203105.1 Desulfamplus sp. | reverse complement strand
TAATAAGGGTCAAATCTGCCCGTGTTTACCCCCATCCCCCTTGGATCAAACAGATAGACCCACATACCTGCATCTGCAAGCTCCATAGACATTGAATAGCGATTACTCAAATGGAAACAGTTGCTGTTGTTGGCAAAGCCAGGCACAAGTATTACCGAAGGGCGGCAGTCACCGGCAGTCACATCCTCCATGCTCACCAGCCGCCTGAACCTTATCTCTTTTCCCTCTTCTGTAAACTCCCGATAAAATACAGTTGCGTAATCTCCCCGCCCGTTGCTCTCCCGCTCATTTACTTCGCTCTCAAAATAGACAGGCTGTTTATCTTGCCGTAAAGACTCTTTCAGAATGAATCTTCGGCTCGCCTCATCTAAAATAGGCTCAAGAAAAAGTGGATCAATATGAAATCTTTTGAGTGTAATGAATGTAAGTGTTCTTGCGTTTAACAGAATAACATTTTCTGTTAGCTTTATTCTGCCTTTTGCAAGCTCCTGGACAATAATTGCCTTAATTTCATCCCTTGGAACAGCCTTGCCTGTAGCGTGTTGAAAAATATGGTAGAGGCTTAAGGCGAGCTTGCCCACCGCATTGATTTTAACCTCACGCTGGTTGTGAATAAGCTCCCGGGATACAGGCAGACCAAGACTCAACTGACCCTTGTAGATTCTGCTGTAGGTGTTGTAACCTGCATTTATAACCCTTGCCGGTATATCATTGATCATCATGCGGATTGCCGAGCTTTTTAGCCTTATCGCATTTTGAATTATCTTCATGTTTTTTATCTTTTTTAATAGCAAACTTTTGTCAACTATCTTCATGGAGTTCTTCATTTCGCCTGATATTTTTAAGAGCAAAATCTTTTACCCTTGCAATATCATCTTTTGTTAAAATTCCATTTACACCAGATATGTTGGAGAGCTGCATACCATGCCTAAGACCAAGTTTGTATATCTCCTTGACCTTTTTCCACTCTGTGTTGGTGCCTGTGGTAAAATCCTCAAAACGCCCTTCAAGAGCAAGAATAATGGTCTCTGCAAGACCTGCATAGACAACATTTGGGGGAAGTCCAATATCCCTCATCTCAATGTTGTCTCCGGGAAGCATGATTTCACCACCGGTTATTATAAGCACATCCTGCCGTTTTGCCGCCTCTTCTCTGGAAAATGTCATGGGGAGGGTTATATCCGTGATAACGCAGCCCGGTTTTACCCTCATAATATCAAAGGGCTTTTCCATGCTTGAACTTGCGACAACAATAACATCCATCTTCTCAATATTGGTATCTGCCCTTGTTGAGACATTTACAATAACATCAGGATTTTCCATCTGGATAGTCTCCTGAATGGTCAGAAGTTTTGCCATGTTCCGGCTCACAAGATATACCTCTTCAAAGGCTGTTGCCAGAAGACGTGCACAGATCGAACCAACAGCACCGGTTGCACCGATCACCATTGTTTTTGCCTTGAGTATCTTGTCATTTTTAAGTCTCACAAGTCCCATCTGACGGACAGCCTCGGCAGATGCCCAGAGTGCTGTGGATGCTGTGTAGCTGTTACCTGTTGTAACAGGTAACACTGCATACTTGCCGATATCCACGCTTGTTCCCTCCATGGTTTTAGGCAACATGGCTATTCCCATCACCTGGGCACCCAATGCTTTTGCCTTTTCAGCAGCCTGGAGAATCCTTTTGGTTGTGAACTCCGGGCTGTGAGATTGCATCTGCTCAGGAGTCTCTCCAAGAGCTATCAGCCACCCTTCAGCCTCAACGCCTGCTGGTGATTTTATTCCGGTTACTCTGGAATATACAAATGGCGGGGCAAATGCCATCAGCCGTTCTACGTAACCCATTGTTTTGGGAGCAATATCGGCAAGAATACCAAGAGGTTTGAGTTTTTTGAGTTCTTCCTGGGACTGGGGATGTCCAAGATAGGCAAACCGGTTTACCCGTCTCTTGGTATTCTGGGGATAAATTATCCTCGGCTCCAGATGCTGTTCGCTTATAACTTCAAGCAGATCATCCCTAAGACCCGAGGTTTTGGGAATATCAAGAGCTGATATCATAAGAGCCTCCTGAACAGAGACTCCAACCACACGGTCAATGATTTTAGGGGTGGTGTCAATAAGCATTGATACCCCTCTGCTCTTCAAAATTTCTACTCTATCTTCATAAACAGTGGTACTGATTACCACTTTATCTTTCAAATCTTCTTCGTCAAAATAACTGATATACTCATGGAAATCGTTATATGGAATCACAACGACTGTTGCATTTTTAACAGCACTTTTAAGTATGAATGAGTTGAGCTTTTTAATTTGCCGCTGCTCGGAAAAAAAATTGCTGATCGGATTAAAGTGTCCCGGAATCCAGCTTAATGGTCTGTGGATACGGTTTGTATAGTGGTTCAAAGCCTCTATTGATGTCAAAATTCTGGGGATTCCATTTTCAAAAAGAGGATCCGCAAAATTTAAGTTTTCTGTATATTCTCCTATAACATTTGCAATTTTTTCGCTTGACATACCAGAGCAGAATAGAACCCTGACATTGGTGAAAAAGTTGTTTCCAAGCTGAAAATGTGCATGGCGGATACACCACTCATGGCTCACCCGTCTGAGAGTCTCGCCGGTTGTAACAGGTGTGGTAAGGGTGTTTGCAACCTTGATAAGTCTTTTGAGATCCTTGTTCATGATGGTTCTTGAACCCTGACCATACTGATACTTGATTGCACTCAGCGAGATTACATCTGCCTTTTTATTCCACATCAGGAGCATGTCTTCCGCTTTTTTCAGATCTCCGTCAGTTCCAAAACGTTTAATCGTGAACTGCTTACCTAAAAACTCTGTCTCTATTTGGTAATTATCACTTGCCGGACCAAGGCTTATATTTGTAATATGTTTCAAAATAGAACTCTCCCGTGATATTCTTATGTGAAAATATGATGTGGAAACTTGCGATTGGTTTTCAACTCTATATTTTTGTCCATGTTTTTCTTGCCTCAAGGGCAAGCTCTTTTACCTTCAGGATATCCTCATCAGTAAATACACCGTTGACTCCAGATATAGCGGCAAGTTTCATTCCGTGTTTCAAACCAAGTTTATAAATCTCCTTTACCTTTTCCCATTCAATATCCCGTCCAATTGTAAAGATTTCATAGCGACCTTCAAGGGCAAGAACAATGGTCTCTGCAAGGCAGGCATAGACAACTTTGGGTGGAAGACCAATATTTTTCATTTCTGGGTTGCCTGGAAGCTCAATTTCACCGGATTCGATCACAAGGACATCCGGTCGTTTTGCCACCTCTTCTGGAGGCAGATCCAATGGACGTGCCACATCGGTGATTATGCACCCTGGTTTCACCTTTGTGATATCCAAAATCTTTTTGCCTGCTCCAGACGTGGCAGTTACAATAACATCCATTTCATGGAGATATTTATCAGGGTTAGTTGTAATCTTGAGTTTTACATCAGGGGTCTCATCTAATATTGATTGCTGAAGAGCCATAAGTTTTGCCGTATTTCTTCCCCCCAAACAGACCTCTTCAAATGCTTTTGCCAACAGTCGGCAGCATACAGAACCGATTGCACCGGATGCTCCAAGCACCATAGTCTTTGCCTTGATCCTTTCTCCCTCTTTAACCTCGATAAGCCCCATACGACGGACAGCATCAGCCGCTGCCCAGAGAGCACCAGAGGCACTGTAGCTGTTGCCGGTTGTTATGGGCAACTCCGCTTTTTTGGCAACAGTGATACCGGCATCGCCGACAACCTTGGTAAATGCACCAAGCCCCATTATCTGGGCACCAAGACGTTTTGCCATACGTGCAGCCTGTAGAAGTCGCTTGTAGGTAAATTCAGGGTCGTGTGCGAGCATCTGTTTGGGTGTTCCACCAATGGTTATAAGCCAACCTTCGACTTCCGTACCAGTAGGAGATTTGACTCCGGTTACGCGAGAGTATATCCAGGGAGGAGCATATGCCACAACCTTTTCAACAGCATCAAGAAAAGCAGGCGGGGTAAAGCCAGAAATTGTATCGACAAGTTTATCTTTTTTCAGAAACTCCTTGGAGAGCGGATGGATAACAAATGCAAACCTGTTAATCCGTTTCTCTTTGCCTGATGGATAGACAATACGGGGATCCATTCTCTGTGTACTTATGATCTCAAGCAGATCGTCATCTTTTATCTGGTTACGTTTTTTCCCCATAGCTGCAATAATAAGGGCTGAAAGGACATTGGGACTTACTACCCTCTCCAGTATTTTAGGAGTGGTGTCTATGATCACATTTACCCCTCGCTCCCTGAAAAAAGCAACTTTCTCATCTGTGACTGTTGACGTGATAATTGTCTTCCCTCCAATCTCTTCAACGGTTGCGTTGCATATATACTGATCAAAATTATAGGAGGGAATTACAATAACATCAGATTTCTGCATTGCACGACGCATTATATATTCATTCCATGCCCTTGTGGGAACAACAGACGATGCAAGTCTTTTGCTCGGTACCCACTGAAGAATCTCATGGGTGCCTTGAGCATATCGTTCAAGCCCCTGGAATGACTTGATAAATTTGGAAATTCCGTTTTCCAGAACAGGATCTGCAAAAAGCAGGTTATCTGTATATTCAGACATAACCTTGGCAATCCTGTAACTTGTCATGCCTGACATGAACAGTACCCTTGCATTTTTAAAATAGTCGGGAAATTTATGATTTACAAATCTCAAACACCACTCCATTGAGACATTTCTTAACGAAAGTCCTGTTGTGACTGGTGTGCTTATCTTCTCTCCAAGTTCATTGAGTTTATCACGGTGCTTTTTTTTCAGGTATTTGGGACCCATGCCATAGGGAAATTTAACACCGCCAATACCGATTGCATCTGCCTCTTTGTCCCAATGCAGAAGCAGATTGGCAGCTTTTTCCATATCTCCGTTCACACCAAAGCGTTTTATATTGAACTCCTGCCCAAGAAATTCTGTCTCAAATTCATAATCATCCTTACTTGATCCAAGATTTATACTGACGATCTGTTTCAATATATCCTCCCCATGTTATTACGATTTCTATTGTAATCTCTGTTATGAACAGTGATATTTCTCCTCGTCCCTGACGATGCTTCTCTTAACGAGGATCATTAACTGGCAAGCTCCTTCATAAGCTGTGTCACATCATTCAAGCGTGTATCCTGCTCCTGATAAGCCTGATGCAATTGAATGTCTTTCTGATCGCATTGGACAGACTCGTTGCTATCTATATTACTATCTGTTCCAACACTATCTTCTGATGATGACGAAATACCGTAAGGTTCTGATAATTCTGAAGAGTTCGTTTGTCTTAACTCTCTTGCTTCCTTATATCTGTCATTTATGACCAAAGGTTCATCGTAAATCTTGCCAGACTGTACAAGGTCAATAAGTTCGTTGAACTCTTGCTCAAAGCCCTCAAGCAGAGTTTCTGGGTCAGCCATTAACCCATCGTCGCAGGCAATCCCTATGGTCACATTGCCGTTATAGCTCATAATGCTTATACCCAATCCAATCATGCCGGATCTTGGAACCCAGAACATCAGGTTGGAGATTCTCTTGCCTGCAAAGTAGAGCGGCTCTTTGGGACCCGGCACATTGGTAAGAACACCGGAAGCCTTGTCTCCAAACAGTTGCGCCGCTTTCTGGGCAAGTGTTGCCGGAAGAGCACCAATAGTGCTCAACAGTCCAAAATTGATGTATGGATCAGGGGATGCTTTGAGTTGATCCATACGCCTTTTTACCTCTTTTAATCTAAGCACAGGGTCCTCAAGATAGATGGGAAGCCTTAAGAACACCAGGCTGAATTTATTGCCAAGTTCAAATTCTGTGCCGGGTCTTCGTATGTTTACCGGTACTGCAACATGCAGATCAAGTTTATTGACAGGTGTGTTTCTGCTCTTTAGATATCGACGCATTGCTCCGGTGATAGTAGCAACAAGTACATCATTGAGAG
>CAXNND010000123.1:0-5984 GCA_964203105.1 Desulfamplus sp. | reverse complement strand
GTCAAGCAAACTTAAATGATTTACACATAAAAAAAGACCCGTTAGTTTTATTGAGTTTTGACCGTGTGTAAAACAAAACTTAGCGATTTATATAAAAGAGGTTTTTTAAAAGAGCGTTGGGCTTGACATTTTGTCCCCGTTTATATAGGTAAGTAAAGGCTAAAATAATTGATGTAAAAATACTATATGTGATGGTGATGTCACATAAAAAATGTTTATAATGGTGTCGCAGCAGTGCCCCCCATCGTAGTCGTACAGGAAAAGATATTTACGCAAAAACAATTACAAACAAAGGAGTCTTTAATGAACATTATTTTTTTTGGTCCAAACGGAAGTGGTAAAGGTACTCAGGGTGCAATTTTAAAAGACAAATACAAAATAGCCCATATTGAATCTGGTGCAATATTCCGTGATAATATAAAAGGCGGAACAGAGCTTGGAAAACAGGCAAAAGCCTATATTGACAGAGGAGACCTTGTGCCTGACGAGATTACCATTCCAATGATTCTTGATCGCCTAAAACAGGATGATTGTAAAAAAGGGTGGCTGCTTGATGGCTTCCCGAGAAACAAGGTTCAGGCTGAAAAACTTGATGCGTCACTCAAGGCAGAAGGAATTAAACTCAATTATATTATTGAGATGATTCTTGACAGAAAAATTGCAAAAGACAGAATCATGGGACGTCGCCTGTGTGAAAAGGACAACAACCACCCCAATAATATATTTATTGACGCTATCAAACCGAATGGTGACAAATGCAGAGTGTGCGGTGGCTCATTGACCACAAGGGCAGACGATCAGGACGAAGCAGCAATAGATAAACGCCATTCCATTTATTACAACACTGACGATGGAACTCTTGCATCTGCCTACTACTTCCGTGATCTTACCCAAAAAGATACATCTATAAAATACATTACTTTACAGGGCGAAAAAGACCTCAAGTCAGTTACAAACGAGTTGATTTCCAAAATATAGTTCATAATATGATTTCATAGTCATCAATTGCCAAATCTTCACTTTATTTAAGAACCATAATATTGCCCCTCTGATGTTACTCGTCAGAGGGATTTTATATTTTATCTTAATTATTGAATCCAGTCATACATTTACCTGCCATACATTTTTTTCTTGCCCGTTATTTCCAACCATGCTATAAGTTTTTTTTATATAAAAATACAAATTAACTGTCAGTTAACAACTGACAGGCAAGAAAGGGGCGATGCATTTGAAGGAGATATCTGTCAAGGTTATTGACAATGATGTTGAAAGAGCCATGAAAATTCTGAAAAAAAAGATTCAGAATGATGGACTATTTAAACGTCTCAAGTTGAAAAAGAATTTTGAAAAACCAAGTCAGTATAGACGCCGTAAGATGAGAGAAGCAATGAGAAGACAAAGAATAGCAGCTTCTCGAAGAAAATAGGCTTTAGAAACAAAAGAGGTGTCAAAAAGATATTTTGTTAAACTTTGTGCCTCATGTGCTGGGTAATCTTTTTCAAAAAGCAGATTGATTAAAAGTATCCAAAAGTAAATTCGGCAGACATTAGTCATATTTTGTGGCAATGTCTGCCGTTTTTTATTTCTACCTCATAAATTAATCAGTCAGAGTTTAGTTTTTAATATATGTCGTAATAAACAATTTAAGGAAATGTCTTTAAGGTACCTATGGAAATACTTTCATACTCAGAATGTTTAAAAGAGATGTTCGCTCTCGGACGCTTTGGAATCAAACTTGAACTTGAAACCATTTCGGGTATCCTCAAACGTCTTGGATCCCCTGAAAAAAGATTCCGATCTATCCACATTGCAGGTACAAACGGCAAGGGATCTATCGCATCGTATGTTGCCTCCATTCTTCGCTGCTCAGGCTTTACAACAGGACTATACACATCGCCTCACCTGATAAAATTCAATGAGAGATTCTGCATCAATGGCAATATGGTATCTGATGATGTTGTTGTGGAGTCATATCTTGCCGTCAAAAACGCAGATACAGGTTATAGAAAAGCCACTTTTTTTGAAATATCCACAGCCATGGCATTTTATATTTTTGCTAAATCAGATGTGGAGTGGGCGGTTATTGAAACAGGAATGGGCGGCAGATTAGATGCAACCAACGTGCTCGACCCGGCAGTTACAATTATCTCCAACCTCTCAATTGAACACACAGAATACCTTGGAGATACTATTGAGCAGATTGCAGCAGAAAAAGGTGGAATTATTAAACAATCAACTCCTTTAGTGACTGGTGCAACTCAAAGATCTGCCATTGCAGTTCTTCATGCTATAGCGGCAAAACAGGCGGCTCCAGTGTACGAGTATGGTAAAGAGTTTAATATAATTCAAGTTGAACCAGATACTATGACAAAATTGGAAGATAAAACAGGACAGGGGACAAGATTCACCTACAAGGGGATAAATGTGATCTGGGAAAAGATGGAGACTCGACTGCCTGGACTACATCAGATTCAAAACTCTGCTCTTGCACTTGCAACATGTGAACTTATAATAATACAAAATCAACAAAAAAAAAATAAACAACAGGCTGGAGATGGCCAGACTGGATCAAAATCAAATCAAAACAGATGCCAAATTACGGAAGAGAGTGTAAGAAAAGGTCTGGCAGCGACAAAATGGCCTGGCAGACTTGAATATATAATGAAAACCCCCCTGGTTGTGATTGACGGTGCACATAACCTTGATGCAGCGGAAAATTTGGGTAAATACCTTCAAAAACATCATGGTTCAAGAATTGATAATCATAATTCAACAAAACACGATTGTTTAAGCCATATCCAGAAAAAAACAACTCATCCCGCAAGACTTACCATGATTATCGGTATCCTAAATGATAAGCCCTACAAAGAGATGTTAAGCCACATGCTTCCAGCAGCAGATCGTGTCATCTTTACAAGAGCAGGGATTGACAGAAGCCTTGACCCTAAAGTTCTAAAAGATTTTGCCACTAATATTATCAATGTTGGTGTAGAGGTCAAAATAATTGAAAATGTGGGTGAGGCGGTTGAATATGCAATCAATGAGGCACTAAATAATAAAGTCGAGAAAAATCTGGAAGCAAACACTCAGGCAACGGAAGAAGAGTGTATATGCGTTGCTGGCTCTCTTTACGTTGCTGGTGAGGCAAGAGAAAAGATTTTAAAGGATTTCTTAACTGATTCTGATTTTCAGTCTTGATTCTTTTTGGCAGAAAATGTATTTAAACAGAGTAATGTGCTCGTAGCCCAGTGGATAAGGCGTCAGCCTCCGAAGCTGAAGATCGCTGGTTCGATTCCAGTCGGGCACACCACTTTTCCCATCATACAATCCTTCCATAATCAGATAAAATTCAAAAAGCAGCATAGTTACGCAATTAAAATGGGACAATATTTAATAACTCATCTCATCTACCTACAGGGTCACCCATGATGCAGAGCAGACTGAAAATAGGAATTATAAGCTACAGGAGCAATCCCCATTGCGGTGGACAGGGTGTTTATGTACGAAATTTAAGCCGTGCCCTGACAGACCTTGGCCATCAGGTTGAAGTTATTGCCGGACCTCCTGATCCCCTTCTTGTGGGTGATGCAAAGCTCACCATGCTTAAAACACTTGATCTCTATAATCCAGACGATCTTTTTAGAACCCCGAAGCTCCGTGAACTTGTTGATCCTGTAAATATGATTGAGTGGTTGGGGGTCTCAACCATGGGTTACCCTGAACCTCTCACATTTGGTATGAGGGCAAAAAGATATCTTGAAGACAAGCTCAAAGGCTTTGACATCATCCATGACAACCAGTGTTTAGCTTACGGCATACTTTCACTCTCAAAACGTCTTCCTGTAACTGCCACTATTCACCATCCAATGACTGTTGACCGTCGTATTGCTATACAGAGTACTAGATCAATATTCAAAAAAATCAAGCATCTGCGGTGGTATTCATTCATAGGAATGCAAAAATATGTTGCAAGGCGGCTGAAAAAAATAATAACAGTCTCTGATTTTTCCAAACAGGATATTTCACGAGAATTTGCAATCCCTGAAGAGCGATTTATAACTATTCCAAATGGTATTAATACAGAGATGTTTCACCCTCTTGATTACATTAAACGTGAATCTGCACGGATTATTGTGACCAATAGTGCTGACACTCCACTCAAAGGTCTCTATTATCTTCTTCATGCCGTAAAAAGCATCTCAAAAGAGAGACCAATTAAACTTATTGTAATTGGTGCTCCGCGACAAAACGGAGGGATTGAGAAGATTATCAGAACTCTTGAACTAAAAAATACGGTAGAATTTACAGGGCGAATAGACGATAAGAGATTCATTGAAGAGTATGCAAAGGCGACTATTGCCGTTGTTCCGTCACTGTATGAAGGTTTTGGTCTGCCGGTGGGTGAAGCAATGGCGTGCAGGATACCGGTAATATGCACCACTGGCGGGGCACTTCCTGAAGTTGCAGGAGATGCCGCCAAAATTGTCCCGACAGCAGATGCCAATGCCCTCAAGGATGCCATTATCTCTCTGCTTGATAATCCTGCTGAATGTGAACGGATGGCTCAAGCTGGTTATGAGAGGGTCATGACAAATTACACATGGGATATGACAGCAAGCAGGACTGCCAAGGCATACAGAGAGATTATAAATGATTATCGTTAGAACAATAGCAATCGCTGCAAGGCTATTACCTTATTTAGTATTAGACGAGATATACAATGATTACCGTTGACTTTACTCGCCTTCAGTTGCAGCCAGGAAACAAGGTTCTTGATATCGGATGTGGTGAAGGCAGACATACCGCAAAGGCTTGGGAGTTTTCTGACATTTTTTGTGTAGGTGCTGACAGATGCCACAAAGATTTGATGGTATCCAAAGCCAAACTTAAATTACATGAAGAGTTTTATGGTGCTACCAAATTAAAGACCAACTCACTATTAAACAGTAGTTCACAATGGGTACTATCTGCAGCAGATATAACCAATCTCCCTTTTGGTGATAACAGTTTTGATATAATTATCTGTTCGGAAGTGATGGAGCACATTGATGAAGATAAAAAGGCACTGGAAGAGCTAAAACGGACTTTGAAACCAGGGGGTCAATTGGTATTAACAGTTCCAAGATACTGGCCAGAAAAAATATGTTGGCGACTCTCCCACGATTACTGCAATAGTGAAGGTGGTCATATCCGTATTTACAAAAAACAGGAGCTTCTTGAAAAAATCATACCTTTAGGATTTAAATTGCAGGGAAGCCACTATGCCCACAGTCTCCACTCCCCATTCTGGTGGCTTAAATGTCTGATTGGTCTAAATAAAGAAAACTCCAAGCCAGATTCAAAAATTATCGCACTCTATCACAGACTGTTGGTGTGGGATATGATGGAGAAGCCTTTTATAACAGCCTTTATTGAAAAACTACTTAATCCTGTCATGGGCAAAAGCCTGGCACTATATTTTGTTAAAAAAGATCGGAAAGATAGAGCATAGAGGCAATACTAAGGGAGCAGCAAGTATGGTGTAATTGTAATCATCGGTTATTGTAAAGGTATAATCCTCGGTTGTTCAAATGTGCCTGTTATAGTGAACGGGATTCCTACTCTTGATTTTGAAGAGCCGGAGAATAAACTGGTAAGAGATGCCAAACCAGATGCTAATCTTGCAAGAGACGATGATAACTTTGCAGAATAGGGCTGAAGCTCTCCCTTTAAATCAAGAGTGCTATTTTCCTGAGGCGTTTTCAAAACAATATCTCCTCTTAAGCCTATTAGCATATCAGCACCTTTTGCATTAAGATTCTCAATAGTGATCACATCTTCACTTTTATTCCATTCGATATCAACAGTCGTAAAGTTTACTGTTCCTACCCCTATCTGCTTTAGCAATATGTTTTCAGACTTCAAGTTACATTCTGACAATTTTATTGTACCGCTTCCGCCCCCTAAACCATCACCAATACCAGCGATATTATCATTAGATGTTC
>CAXNND010000122.1:0-5985 GCA_964203105.1 Desulfamplus sp. | reverse complement strand
CGGTTGAGAATGTGATGGAAGTCAAATTTTTGAGAACCAGACGGGCAGGACATGTGATGATGGTTGATCTTCAGGTCTGCCTTAACGGTGATCTTTCCATACAAAAGGTTGATAACATCGTTACACAAGTAGAAAACAGGTTGTCTGCTGATTTAAAAAGCATTTCACATGTTATTACTGTAGATCGCTGTCCTGTTTAGTTCTTATTTAATCTTTCGCCGCAGGCTAAAGCAAAGCCATCGGCTTAGGTAAATAGCCCACTTAAGTGGGCTTTAATAAAATTAGCCCAGAGCTTTAGCTCAGGGCGATAAAAAATTAAAAGCTCAAATTCTATTCTATTTAAGGAGATTATTATGAAACACATCATTATTGGGTTGATTGCGATTACACTTGGAGTATGGGGCATTGTCCTGAACTGGTATCAGTTTCTTGATCTGCTCTGGGTTCTTGTTCCCATGGCTGCGTTTGTATGCGGTATTATTGCACTTATGGCAGGAATCAGCAATTTTGCCAAGTCGTCAAAGTCAGATGATACACTTTCTGTAGAGGATCGTTTAGATGAGGAGAGTTTTAATGAGTAGTGATTACGTGGATCCTTTTGCAAATGATGAGGAGTCTGAGCGTGAGCGTATTAAAAAGATCAGACCAAGAGATAAAATTCCTATCTCCTTCCATATTCAATGGCCACTTATTCAGATAGGTAATGCCTTGTCAGGCATGGTGAATAGATATAATCGTCTATTTAAAATGTCACAGTCTGATCTTAAGGCTATGTACCTCAAGGAAGCTAACTCCATGAACGAGAAAGGCGAGGTACAAAAATGCGTTGATTTCATGGAAGATGTGGTGAGGATTGATAACAAGGATGCCAATATTATCTATAAATTAGGGGTTGCCTATGAAAAGAACAGGCAGCCTGAATTAGCTGTAAAAGCCTATAAAAAAGTGGTGGCACTAAAACCTGATCATGCCAAAGCCCTTTACAGAAAAGCGATATTGCTAATTCAGAAGCAGGAGTATGAAACAGCTTTAGCAGATCTTGAAAAGGCGGTTCAGATAAGATCAGATTCTGCTGAACTCTATTTCCGATTGGGTCAGGTTAATGACCGATTGAAGAAATATAAAGAGGCAATCGAGTATTTCAACAAGGCTGTTGAACTCAACCCCAATTTCCTTGCTGTGTATAAAAACATGGCCTTGACCTACGACAGTTTGAATGACCATCAAAACTCATTAAAATGTCTGAAACGTGCCCTTGAAATTGAGGGTAGTGATTAATGGACAGTTTATTAAATCAGATATGACGCTAAATGTTTTAAAAGTAGATGATTTAAAATTTTAAAAGTAGATGAAAGATAAGTCAAAATGGTGGAAAAACTATGGCAAATTTGAATGGATTAACTGCTGCGGAGTTGAAAACCTATCTTTTAGGTCAGACCCGAAAGCTCAAATTATTAAAAACGATTTTGATAGTCGCCATTGTCTTAGTTGTGCTGTCTGTAACTGCTCATGCTATTTATTATTACAATTATTTGACCTATCTCTATTCTGACGTAAAGGCAGTAAAATCAAAAGTAGAGGCTGCCATGCAATACAGGGCAAACCTGATACCGCTTTTAATTGAAAGTGTGGTCAGTTTTGTAGAGCATGAAGACAATGTCTTTAAAGCTGTAGTGGATGGGCGGGAACGATCCGTCAAGGCTCCTAATTCTCTGAAGGAACTTAAAGAATCTGTAAAAACGTTAAATTCATCGGATAATTTCAAGGGAATGGATACGATTATGGACAAGATTATTGCCTTTGCCGAGCAGTATCCAGATCTGAAAACAGCAGTGCCGTTTCAGCTTCTCATGACAAAAGCCAGTGATACTGAAGCTGCAATATATACCCAGCGTGTTGCACTTGCTGACAAGGTTAATATCTATACAACCGCCATTGCCATGTTTCCGGGTAATTTTTATGTAAGCTTTATGTTCAATTTCCCTCGTTATGAGTATTTCAAAAGTGAGTTCTATTCAGAATGGCCTAACTTTGATGGAAAAAAGCACAGCGGATGGCCTGAGGTTTCGATCAAATCCTCATTATCCATTCCAGTCCAAGATAAAAAAGAGGGTGATGATAAAACAGGTGCTGATAAAGAGGTTAAACCAGAATGAAATCCAACAGCAAAAGTCAGGAAAAATATCCTGAATGTTATTGGTGTTATAAAAATACAGGGGCAATAGCACTCTGGGGCAATGTCGGATTATTGGTACTCAAAGTAATATGCGGATTTGAAGGCAACTCCAAGGCACTTTTGGTAGATGCTGTTCATTCAGGAGTGGATGTGCTCACAGCCGCAGTGGTAATGATATGTCTCCATATCAGCAACTCTCCGCCTGACTCTGAACATCCCTATGGTCATGGCAATATTGAATACATTGCATCACTTTTTATAGGGCTGTCTTTATTTGGTGTTGTGGGACTCATTATTTATGGATGCGTTATGAATATTATCTCAGGTACCGTTATGCAGCCGCCGACCATTATCGCACTTATGGGTGAGATAATCTCAATTATTGGAAACGAATTGATGTTCAGGCAGTCCTTGTGCTGTGGAAAACGGTTCGGTTCTCCTGCAATGATTGCCAATGCGTGGGAAAACAGGGCAGATGTTCTCTCATCAATTGGAGCTTTGGTTGGTATCAGTTTTGCCATGATGGGATTTTTGTTCATGGACGCTGTTGGTGCCATTCTTGTGGCTGTTTTTATTGGTAAAAGTGCTTATGAGATGCTCAAGGATGCATGGTACGGCATATTAGATCATTCTGAAGAATCTTTGGAAAGGCTTGTCCGTAAAGAGGTGTCAAAACACCTTGATGTGTATAAAGTGGCTTCACTGCAAACAAGAAAAATTGGGGCACACATGGCAATCGACTTGAAACTTGCGGTTTCACCTGATCTGACATTGCAAAAGGGTCATGAAATCTCAGTTCGTGTTAAAGAGGCTTTGTTGACTGTGATTGATGGCAGAGTGGGTATAATCAACGTATACCCTACAGGATTTTATGAAAAAGGGTAATAAATTATGGAAAATGAACTGAACAATAATAGAGAAAAAGTATCAGCAGAGAAGAGACAGATTCTTTCAATGAAAAGCAAAGTAAGATGGTTGACCGCAGGGCTTGTGATGCTGACCCTGTTAATTGCAGGGCTTTTGGGCATGGTTTATTTCCCTGATACGATCCAGAAAATAACAAATATAAAAATATCCTTTGGCACCCCTTCAACAGGTGCTGTCGGCACTGCTTATCTGGGGATAGAAATAAGGGATCTGCCTAAAAGCACAGCTTCCACCAGCCTGCTGAGTTCTGGAACTACAGGTGTGCTGGTTTCAAGAGTTGCACCATCATCGCCGGCAGCCCAAAGTGGTATTAAAGCAGGGGACATAATCCTTAGATATAACCGTACAAGGATTACTGACACGGCTCAGTTTCAGGGACTTGTGGCTCAATCAGCAGCAGGGGATAGAATTTCGTTAGTAGTGGAGAGCAGCAATCGATCACGTACCCTATCAATTGTGCTTACAGAACGTCCTTTAAGTCAGATTCAGTTGACGGCAGGTCCTCCGTCTTTTTCACAAGATGATGATATTGAACAGTGGGGGTGTACGCTTTCTCCCCTGACTGCATCATTGATCCAGAAACTCTCTATTCCTTCGGATATGACAGGTATTGTTGTTGTCTCTGTCTCTTCAAGCGGGCTTGCCAAATCTGCTGGAATATTACCCGGAGATTTGATTGTAAGTGTGAATGAAATCCCAATCAAAGGCATGGCTGATTTTTACAGTTCCATTGAAGCACAGAAGACCATAACCCTTAAAATATTCAGGAGCGGCGGTATTATCGTCATTACGGTTGAACAAAACTCCGCCATGCCCCCGCTCGTGAGCATTGCAGGGAGCGTAACTGCTGGAATGCCGACCGCAGGTATGCCGACTGCTGGAATGCCAACCGCTGGAATGCCGACTGCTGGTATGCCAACCGCTGGAATGCCGACTGCTGGTATGCCAACCGCTGGAATGCCGACTGCTGGTATGCCCACCACTGGTATTGTGGGGACACAACTGCCCCAAATTGTGGCTATTGCATCAACAGGAAGCGATTTGAATGCACCTATGGCTTCACGTTTTGGAACAGCCCCCTGGTTTATTATCATTGATCTTAAGACCGGTCAGTATATACCAATTCAAAATACCGCCCTTGTTGACTTGAATGGATACGGCATTCTTGCTGCAAGACTGGTAGCCTCCAAAGGGGCAGGGGCAACCATTGCAGGATCATACGGGCTGCAGGAGTATAACGCACTGCTTGCCTTGAGTATTACCCCGTTTGTGGCAAATGCGGGAAAAGTTCTTGATGTATTTAATCAATATAAACAGTCTTCTCTTCCCCAAGTTACTGAAAATTCCCTTTCTGGTTTCGGATATGCAAGCAGCATTGTAACTACAGGCGGTGCTCCTTTTGCCACAGACGATGAAGATGATGAGGATGAAGAACAAAGCGGCTATAAAGGAATGCCCTATACTCTTCCTCCTCAAGGGAAATATGATCCAACTCTTGATCCTGCTAACATCGCTAAAGATACTACAACCACAACAACGACCAATACAGCACAGTTGACAGCAGGTCTCGTTACAGAGCCTTCAACTGATTTATATTTAAACCTCAATCAACAATCTGTAACCTGTGTTTGCCCTTCCTGCGGTCTTACCTATGACCATCCAGCAGGTGTGCCCTGCTCTTCGCTGCTATGTAAGGCTTGTGGTTCAAGGCTGATAAGTTTAAATACAGGCTCTACTTCAACCTCCACCCAGACATTGCAGCTTTCCAAAGCTGCGGTAGTTTCCAATACTACTTTGCCACAACGTGTGGCTATTGCAGCAGATGGCAATAGTTTAAATTCATCTGTAGCCTTGCGGTTTGGGCTTGCCAATTACTTTATCATTGCAGATTTAAACACTGGTCAATATACGGCAATTCAGAATACCGCAACAAGTAACACCAGTAATTATGGAGTTATTGCTGCTCAATTAGTGGCAAAACAGGGAGTCGGGGCAACAATTGCCGTTGCTTATGGTCTGCCCTCTTACTATGCTTTAAAAACACTTGGTATCAATGTTTATACAGCAAATCCCGGAACAGTCTCAACAGCGTTGAGTCAATATCGCCTGTCTTCGTTGATCCAAATGAATGTTACGGCACTTCCCTACACATCCACGTCCATACAGACAACCGCCGGAACAAGTACCCAGAGGGCTGAATATTGCCTATGTCCGATTTGTCAGATTTTAGTGCCACATGCCCCCGGAATTTCCTGTTCTGACATGGCATGTCCCCAGTGCGGAAACCGCCTGATGAACTCTGATCCAGGTACTACATTGCCCGTGCCCGGAACACTTTCCAGTCAGACTACAACTCAGTTACCCGCACAAAATAGCACAAGTCAGCTGCCCGCACAGAACAGCACAGATCAACTGACTTCCCAGACACAGCTTCGTGCCAGCACTTATCCAACACAGTCATCTAATACGACTCAGACTTCCACCCAGAGTCAGACCAAAACTAACACCGGAATCGTAGTTGCTGGTCAGCCTGTAGCTGGTTCAACGAGTTTGTCCACAGGATTGCTGCAGGGAAGTGTTGACGGTAGCTGTCTCTGTCCTGCGTGCGGAACAACTGTTCCTCATGTTCGTGGTACAGCATGTTCAACTCTTGCCTGTCCACGCTGCGGTACTGCCATGATTGGTGACAATACCTCGCTTCAAGTAACTGCTGGAATGCCGACTGCTGGGGCACCTGAGATCGTGGGTCAAGGGGTATCTGGAATGCCAGATACAGCCGGTCCACCTCCAGGTATGGGACAAAGCACTGCTGGAATGCCGACAGCAGGTATGCCGACTGCTGGGGCACCTGCTACAGTGGGTCAAGGAGTATCTGGAATGCC
>CAXNND010000121.1:0-5989 GCA_964203105.1 Desulfamplus sp. | reverse complement strand
AGGGCAACAACAATAGAGAAATTGGATTAGGATTCTCCCAAATAGCTCTTTCTAATATCCTCGGAAGAGAGCAAATCTTCTGAGTTACCCTGATGAATAATCTTGCCAAGTTCAATTACATAGGCACGTTGTGTGATTTTGAGTGCTTTTTTAACATTCTGTTCGACTAACAGAATAGATAGCCCCTCTTCATTAAGCTTTTTTATGGTTTGAAAAATCTTGTTGACAAGAAATGGTGCCAACCCCATGGATGGTTCATCTAAAAGTAGCAGTTTTGGACGCTTCATCAAAGCCCTGGCAATGGCAAGCATCTGCTGCTCACCACCGCTCAGTGTTCCAGCAAGTTGTTTTCTTCTATCTCCAAGAATGGGAAACATCGTATAATATTTTTCCATATCCAGCTTGATTTCAGCTTTGTCTTTTCTTCCAAAAGCCCCAATCTCCAAATTAATCTCTACTGTACGCTGGGTAAAAACCATCCGACCTTCAGGAACGTGTGATATCCCCATATGAACAATGTTTTCTGCCTTATGGTTTTCGATCGTTTTACCCATAAAGTGAATAGTACCCTCAGAAGCCCTTACAAGTCCTGAAATAGTCTTTAAAAAGGTTGTTTTCCCCGCACCGTTAGCTCCGATAAGTGCTACTATTTCACCACTCCTGATCTCAAGATCAATCCCAAAAAGAGCCTTGATTTTGCCATAACGTGCCTGCAGGTTATTAACTTTTAACATTCGAGGTCTCCATCATCTCCAAGGTAAATAGCCTGGACTTCCTTGTCTTGTTGTATTTCCAAAGGGGTACCTTCTCGAAATTTACGGCCGCTTGCCAACACAACTATACGTTCCGCCACCTGCATTATAAATCGCATATTATGCTCAATTACAAACACAGTGATACCTTTTTTTTGAAGCAATTTAATAAAATCTGCAAGGGTGTCCATCTCGACCGGATTCATTCCGGCACATGGTTCGTCAAGCAGTAGCAAATATGGTTCAGAGGCAATTGCACGGCAGATTTCAAGTAGCCGTTGTTCACCATAGGGCAGATTCTTTGCCATCTCCATATAACGATCTGCGAGATTTGCAAGCTCAAGTATCTGCATGGCTTTCTCTCTTGCAGCAGCCTCCCGTTTGCGTGTTCGCCTTATGTGTATATAGACATCCCATAGTGATACATCAATTCTGCAGTGTCTCCCTATAAGAATATTATCAAGTATTGAGATGTTGGGGAACACCCTTAAATTCTGAAATGTTCGGGCAATACCTTTTGCTGTTATCTCGTGAGCTGCCATACCAGTTATGTCTGTGCCATCAAATATGAATTTGCCTGATGTGGGTGAATATAGGCCGGAAAGATTGTTTATAAAGGTTGTTTTACCGGAACCATTGGGTCCAATCATCCCAATAATTTCCCCCTTTTCAACGGTTAGGCTCACATCATCCAGGGCAACGATCCCTCCAAATTTTTTTCCAATATGTTTGGCTGTCAAAAGAGTCATAAAAATTTGCTCCGAATTGGTGGCATATATACCGTGCTCCAATCAAAATAAGATTAAATGAAAAAATGTTAAGAAAATATCATTTGAATGCCGATGTACCAAATATACCCTGTGGACGAAACAGAAGCACTGCAACCATCATCACACCGATGATAAGCATTCGATACTCGGCAATCTCCCTGAAGACCTCTGTGGCAAATATCATAACTACAACACCTGCCAACGGAGCAAGTAGTGAACCCATTCCACCGACAATGACCATAATGATCATCAGGCAGGACTCTTCAAGCCTGAAATTGGAGGGTGTAACAGTAGTCTGGTAAACTGCAAGAAAACTTCCAGCCAATCCGGCATAAAAGCAGCCAATACCGAAAACAATAATCTTGTAAACAGGTGTATTGATCCCCATCACCGAAGCTGCAAGTTCATCTTCCCTGATGGCTATAAATGCACGACCATATCTTGAATTTATAATCAGAACTAATGAGATCAGGGTAAAAAAGAGAAGAAAAATTCCTAAATAATAAAAGTCAACCTCCGTGCGAATTGACCAGCCCAGTATGCTGGGAATCGGGATGCCAACAATGCCCATTGCACCGTTGGTAAAACCTATCCATGCCTGGGCAACGAGTCGAAATATTTCACCAAAAGCTATGGTCAAAAGACAGAAGTAGTCTCCACGAACCTTGCGTGTTGGAATGCCAAGTAAAATGCCAAAAAACATTGCCATAAGACCGGATAACATCAGGCAGGGTAAAAAACCAAACCCATAGCGTGTCATCAAAATTGCTGTAGTATAACCTCCCAATCCGTAAAATGCAGCGTGTCCGAAAGAGAGAAGCCCTGCATACCCAAGGATAAGGTTCAACCCAAGACATAAGATGCTATACAATATCATATAGTTTACAATACCAAGATAATATGGGTTATCCACAACCTGCGGCAGGATCAAAAACAGTAGAAGAGCCAACGAGTAGAAGAATTTTTTGTATTTTATCAGTTCTGAGAAAAACCTACGAAAGCTGTCAACGCGACTCTCATCAGCATTGACAAACGATTTTGATTGAACAGAATTTTTACTATTCATAACCATATCCTTAAATTTTAGCCCCATTATTTCAAGAACTTATACCTTACTGTTCTCTACTGCACCCATTATACCAGTCGGTTTAACCAGCAGAATAACAATCAGCAACATAAAGGTGATGGGGTCTCGATAGACTGAAGAGACATAAACCCCTATAAAATTTTCACATATACCAAGTATCATGCCTCCGATCAGTGCACCGCTTAAACTGCCGATTCCTCCTATGACTGCCGCAGTGAAGGCGATAATGGTTCCTCTGAACCCCATTGCTAAAGATACAGCATTATATGATGACGAATATAGCACACCTCCAAGAACACCCATCATACCACCAAGAAAATAGACAACAGAGATTGTGCGGTTAATGGGGATGCCCATGAGGCTGGCAGTTGGGATGTCTTCAGAGACACACAAAATAGCTTTGCCGTAAGGATGAAATTTCAGGAACAGGGTAAAAAGAACAATAAAACCTACTGCAATGCCAAGGGTAATAATCTGAGGGACTGGAATCGTTAACCCGAGAAGATGTAGAGGTTCCAAATGAAAAATCATGGGAAACGGCAAAACCTGATTACCCCATTTTAGCTCATTTATATTTTGAATCACATAGGCAGCTCCCAATGCAGTGATCATTGATATCATTCGGTGCTGTTCCGAACGCAGACTGCGATATGCTATAAACTCTACAAGAGCTGCAAGAAGACCACCACACAAAGCGGATAAAAGTATCGCCACAATGGGATTCAGGCTATAGCCAGTCAAACAGGTAAAACAGATAAATGTGCCAAAAATATAGACATCTCCATGGGCAAAATTCATCAATTTCATCACACCAAAAACCATGCTGTAACCGATGGTGACCAGAGTATAGATAGCCCCAACCATTATGCCAACAATCAGAACATCAAAAAACATATCCTCCCCCTTCCCGCTTTATTACCAATTGTGAAACATGGTTGCCATTGGATTTCATCATTACATAAATCCGTGATACGGGTGTTTAATAATTGCGGACTCTACATAATTTATCATTGAA
This sequence comes from Desulfamplus sp., assembly GCA_964203105.1. Taxonomy (GTDB): domain Bacteria; phylum Desulfobacterota; class Desulfobacteria; order Desulfobacterales; family Desulfobacteraceae; genus Desulfamplus. The sequence goes on along the minus strand of CAXNND010000121.1, from coordinate 2,365 downwards.
ATAAAATCAAAAACAGGCAGACTAACCGCCTGCTGGACAGCATGGGAGTATGGCGGTAGATCACTGCACTCCAATAGGATTGCACCCAGATCATCATGCTTTTTTTTCAGCTCTTTGGCAACATGCACCACCTCTTCCTCAATAATTTGAGAATCAAGCGAACCTTTGTTCTTAAGTATGGCTCCGGAAAATTCCGGCTGATTCTCCATACCGGCAAGAGCCAATTTAGTTCCTTCCAGTACACCCACAGCCTTGAAAAACTCATCTGTCAATGCACTGGCATCAGCAGAGATAACACCAATCCTTTTTTTACCCCCAAGTATCTGGTTTATGAATGGCACTTGAAGAAGGCTGGATAAAAAGACAGGAATGTCAAGTTCACGAGCTACCTCCTTTTGAAACAGAGCCATAAAACCACATGCTCCTGTAATAGCCCCCACCCCCTCTTCTTGCAGTTCAAGGGCAGCATCAATAAATGGTTTTATAAGACTTTTGTCTTTTGCCCATAACAACCGTTCAACAGAGGCACCTTTCACCACTTTATATCGTACCGGAAAGTTATAGGTAGTAGCATTGGCAACATTGCCAGGAACGCATGGATACTGTACATCAAGAACCAGTATGCCAATAGGATTTCCATAAAAACACTGCCTTTGATTTTTTTGATAGAGGAGCGTCATAATATTTCCAATCTGTATAATATTGTTGTTTGATAGTATCCTGATAAAAAATCAGTCCAATGGTGCGAGTAATATCATAACTGACAGATAAAACTATATTTTCTACGACATATTAAAATATCTGCATCAAATATTTGATTGAAAATTTCAACTAACATAGTGCTATCTTAAAAGTCAAGCTGTTTTTAATCAAATTTTTAATCAAATTTTACACTCCACCCTTTGACTACAACAGCGTTTGATTACGCACAATCCTACCTATTTACTTTTCATTGACAGCGGGCAGTCAGTCCGTGTAGATAAAAGATTATTAAATTTTGTCCTACCAGAAATTTTTATATTATTAAAAAACATAGATGGAGGTAAAAAATGATCTTGATTACCAGTGTTGTCTATCCACCGGAAAGTGCGAAAGAGGTTGCTAAACGTTATCTGACAGCACCTAAATTACCGGATTACCTTAAAAAAAAGGGTCCATATATATGTGCGGATTTAAATAATGGCATAAACTCCATCACATTTTATGAACTTGATAATGAGCGGTTGGCAGATGGATTGCAGGCACTTGGGGGCAATATGGCGGTTTATATCGGTATAACCGGATACAAGTATGATATCAGACCATATTACGATCTTGAAGAGGGGCTAAGGGTCATAGGTATGTAATGGGTGTGTTTCATCTGAGTTAAGGTGATTGGCAAAAAAATAAAATTCCTCACGAACTGCCACGATAATATGAATTTTAACCGTTTGAAATAAAACAATAATTTGGCGGAAGTGCATGGGAATCGAACCCACCCGGGACGGTTTTAGCGCCCCACATCGGATTTGAAGTCCGAGGGCCCCACCAGTGAGCCGGGCACTTCCGAAGGGAGTTTGAAAAATTAAACAGTCCTTTATATATATTACCCTGTTTTGTCAATTTGTTTTTAACTCAAACCTTGAGATAATAATTTATTTGTGTATAAAATTGAGCTATTTTTGATCAAACATTAAATTTGTATTAAACAGACTAACCAAATCAAAATATTCAGAAATATTGAATTGATACACAGGAGTTTGTATATGATAAACAGCGAAAGAATGAAACAGAGATTTATCAACCTTGTAGAGATTGATTCAGTCTCTAAGGAGGAGGCAGATATTGCTGCACGACTCAAAGATATGCTGACAGAAATGGGTGGTACGGTGACAATTGATAGTGCAGGTAAGAAAACAGGTGGCAACTGCGGCAACCTTGTGGCAAAATTCAATGGGAACAGTGACTCATCACCAATTATGCTGTCAGGTCACATGGATACTGTTGAGCCTGGCAGAGGCGTTAAGCCTCTCTTCAAAGAGGGTATCTTCACAAGTGACGGAACAACCATACTTGGCTCTGATGATAAATCGGCAATTGTTATTATCCTTGAGGTTATTGATCTGATTCGTGAGAACAATCTTCCCTCTCCTCCGTTGGAAGTTGTGTTGACTGTATGTGAAGAGATAGGGCTTTTAGGGGCAAAACATTTTGATTTGGGCATGATCAAGTCAAGAATTGGATACATTCTTGATTCAACAGACATTGAGGGCATTGTCACAAGAGCACCGGCTGCAAATCGTTTTGTGATTAAAGTTCATGGTAAGGATGCTCATGCAGGAGCAGCTCCAGAAAAGGGGATCAACGCAATTTCAGTTGCTTCCAA
>CAXNND010000120.1:0-6186 GCA_964203105.1 Desulfamplus sp. | reverse complement strand
GTTGAGTGTATTTCTCCATTGTGGCATAGAATGGCATCAAGGGTCTGGAGGGATAGATTCAATCCTCTCCCTTTCTGCTCTATACGTTCAAGTAATTGAATAGACTGAATATTATGATGAAAATATCCGGCACCGTTTTGGTGTGTAAGCTCTGAAAGTATTTGTTCACCATCATGACCAAATGGAGGGTGTCCAAGATCATGCCCCATGCTTGCCGCCTCAATCAGATCTTCATTAAGACCAAGATACCTCCCGACAGTTCTTGCAATTCTTGAAACAAGCTGAACATGGAGCACTCTGTGGGTAAGATGATCATTCTGAATAAGTGAAAATACCTGGGTTTTATCAATATAGCGGGTATATGCAAGTGAGTGGAGAATGCGATCTGCATCAACGCTGAAATTCTGTCTGTACCCGTTTTCTGCTTTTGCATCATATCTTCTTCTGACGGCATTGTAGCTCAAAGCTGCAAGTGGATAAAAATACTCTCTCTCTCTCTGATTGAGAATATCTTTCATCCACATTGTCTGTTCATGTAAATTATTCAGCGTCATTCAATGTCACTGTAATTGTATTCTCATTTCAACTGCTTGGTGATATTTTCTACAATGGTCTCAAAGGCTTTGGAAAAATTTGAAGGTTCCTTCTGCATCATCATTGGGATTCCATCATCACCAGATGCCACAACTGCCATGTCAAATGGAATTGAACCAAGGAACTTTAACCCCTCTTTTTTTGCTGTTGCCTCTCCGCCGCCGCTTTTAAAAAGCTCAATAACTTCATTACAGTGAGGACATTTAAAAGGTCCCATATTTTCCACAATACCAAGAGTCTCTATTTTTACTGTTCTGCAGAATGATATTGATTTTCGGACATCTGCAAGTGCAACCTCTTGAGGGGTGGTTACAATAACAGCTTTGGCATCAGGAATGGTCTGGACAACAGAGATCGGCTCATCGCCTGTCCCTGGAGGAGCGTCAATAATCAAAAAATCAAGGTCTCCCCACTCTACTGAACCGATAAACTGTTTAATCATACCTGTTTTGGCAGGACCTCTCCAGATAATTGCCTGATCTTTATCCTGCATAAGGGCTTGAATTGAGACAACCTTTAGGTTCTCTCCGCAATTTTGTGGTAACAGAAGATTATTTTTGGATACATCAAGCAGTTGAGTCATACCTAACATCTGGGCAATGGATGGTCCATGAAGATCAACATCCATAAGACCGGTTTTAAATCCCTTGGAGGCGAGGCTTGCGGCAAGATTGGCAGATACACTACTCTTTCCAACACCACCCTTGCCGCTCAACACAAATATCTTGTGCTTGATTCTTGCAAGTGATGACTGAATCATCTGCTCCTGCTCTTCTTGCTGATTTGCCTGTTTGCTCTGTGATGGGCAGCCTGCACCTTTCTTTTTTGCCTGATCAACACTTTCATAAAGCATGATATTTTTTTAAACTCCTGTATGTGGTTTTATGTATATTATTGGATAATATTACAGTTATTCCCAAATTGTTGTAATGAACTCTTTTTCAACGGAAATAGATTATACTGATTCTCGTTTCACATCAGGGGATAATGAGCACTATCTTGATTCTGTCAAGAGAACCTTAGTTAAGAGATCGTTGTGGTAATGAAGCCAAAACAGGAGTATATGACCACCGCTACATTGATTGTTTTAAAACAAATATATCAGGTTTCAGGGATACGTTGGGCTGATAGGTAGTCATCTCAAAATCGATCACTCTGCCCTCATTATCCCTTATCTGCACCTTGACAGGTATTGAGAATGAATCAAACATTTTGAACTGCTCATTGAGTACACTGTGAATAAGTTTTCGGTTCTCATTAACAAGAGAAAAACTTGCAACATGATTGTCAGTAGTTAATACAATATGCTGAGATTGGCCATTCCACCTTCTTTTGAGAATCAGCATGGTATCAGTTACTTTAGAATTGAAAGATATCTGGGCAATAGCAGAAGTGTCAAATTTTCCAACTGGTATCTTCCCTCCAAAAATTGCGAGAATTTCCTGTATGCTGACCGGTATTGAGACAAAATCCCTTAAAGACGGATTTGCAGAATTGATCTTTTTTGTTGCATGTTTTCCGGTATGAGAGATGAATATGACAGATTTCCCATCTGCAAGTATGGTTTCAACAGGGTGTCCAGCACTTAAAAGTGTCAGACGAATCTTGTCTGGGAAAGATGCTGCCCATGCCATCCTAAACTTTTTTGACTCTTTTTTATCTGCAATTGTTATCCAGCCTGTACCTTTGGAAGTTTTAACATCTCTATTTATACCCTCTATTTTTCTTAAGATATCAAGAGCCTCATTGTTCCCTGAATTTTGTATATCGTAAGGTTGATTAGCTGAACATCCTGAAAATAGTATTATCAGAAATAGCAGAGCAATATAGTCAAATCTTATCATTAAATACATTTTCCATTTTTTTAATTTTTTGCATCATCATGGCTCTATTTCAATTTTTCTTTATCATGGTTTCTATTTCATAAATTTTCTTTTCAATCACAGGCTTATTCTCAGGATTATTATTTTTTGCAAGGGCTTTTCTATAAGCATCAATAGCTTTTGAGTATAGCTTTTTCTCCTTATACACATCTCCGAGATGCTCAGATATTACAGGATCTCCAGATGAGAGGGAGACCGCCCGTTCAAGAAATTCAATTGCCTTATCATATTCACCTTTCTTGTAATATACCCATCCAAGGCTGTCAGTAATATATCCATCATCAGGCTTCAGAGCCAATGACCTTTTGATCAGCTCCTCTGCCTCATCAAGATTATTCCCAAGTTCTGCATAAGTGTATCCAAGATAGTTGAGGGCACTGGCATGATCTGAATCAAGTGCAATAACCCTTTTCATTGCCGCAATGCTTGCATTCTTATCACCTAATTTATCAAGTAGAATGCCATATCTGAATATAAGCTCTGTATCATCAGGAGCACTCTTAATACCTTGTTGCAACATATCAATAGCCTTCTCAAGCTGATTATCCTCTTCATAAAATGCAGAAAGATAGGCAATCAGTTCAGTATCCCCTGGAAACTCGCCTGACTTTGATTCTAAAAACTTAATGGATTTATTATTTTGACCTAATTGGCTGTAAATATATGCAATATGAAATATTGACTTTTTATACTGTGCAGAGTCAGGAGATACCTGTAAGAAGTGGTCTATTGCTCTTTTGCTCTCTTTCAGAGAATCAAATGTGAGTCCAGCAAGGTAGTGTATAGCTGATTTGTCAAGATTTGCAGCAGAATCACCCGAGATGTTGTAATCTTGTTTCAGAAGTTCAGTAAAAACAATCACAGCATCATCTTTGTTTTCATTATTAATAAGCTCTTTTACCATTCCCACCATCATGGCATCATCATGCTGGTACCTCTTTCCAAAATCAATGAGCATTGCAGATGCCTTTGTCCTCTCCCCATTTTTATACAGATAGAGGGGAAGCTCTATGGCAGCTTTTATATTGTTCTTTTCTATCTTCAAAATCTCTTCATAAAGGTTGAGCACCTTTTGGGTCTGACTGTTTTGAGATACCTTACTACCCTTTGCTGTCAATTTAGACTTGTAGATTTTAATCAATTCAAACCGTGGCTCTACAAGCTCTCCTCTTAACTCAATGCTTTTTAACAACTCTTTTTCTGCCCGAACAAAATTTTTCTTATTGGCTTCAAGTTTACCCATAAAAAAATGTGCTCCATAGGAGTCAGGAAACCCCTTAACCATTTCGGAAAAGAGTTTGAATGCCTCTTCATTCTGGCCATTGTTGATGTAGATATTACCAAGCAAAATATATACATCATGATTCTTAGGGTTTATCTTGATAATCTGCTGATAGAGAGTTTGTGCCTCTTTGATCTGATTTGACTGAAGTTTAAGTTTGGCAAGAACTACAAGGATATCCTCATTATAAGGATGTTGTCTATCCATTTCTGTAGCAATCTTCATGGCACTTTGATTATCTTTATTGAGCATGTGCAACAATATAAGATTTTTTTTAAGATAAAGTGAATCAGGATCAATGGCAATTGCCTGCTCAAGTGTATCAATAGCAAGTTGAATCTCACCATTTTGCTTGTGTCGCTCTGATTTCATATAATAGTAGTAAGCAGCAGTTGAGTAATTATCTTCTACCTCCTTATCTTTCTCTTCTGATAGTGCAGGAACTTTTGGTTCTGTAGAAAGTTTCTGTCCTGTTTCATTAATTTCAGTTTTTTGTTTTTCGATTTTCTGACTTTGATTGTTTTCAGGCTCACTCTTTTTAAAATAGCTGCATCCTGACATCGAAATAACTGATAAAATTATGGATGCTGTAAATACCGATATACAAAATATATTTGAAAAGTACTTTAAATGCTGTCTCATGTTTATTATAAAAATCTCCTGATATAATTTATGATACTTGTATGGTATAAATTACTCAATCTCTCGCTATATTACCTATTGTAACTCAAGAACCAATATATCTTGTTAATTGTAGTCATACTCATCAAAATCTGGAATTTCACTCCTGAAATACTCTTTCATTTTTTTGATTATATTATTTTCAATCTGCCGTACTCTCTCTCTTGATATGTTGTAAGTCTCACCTATTTCCTGAAGAGTCAGAGGTTCATCAGAAAATATTCTTTTTTCAAATATCTCAAGCTCTCTCGGTTTAAGGCTTTTTTTGAACTGATTAACCCTTGTGTGTAATATATCCTCAATCTGCTTTCTTGCAACTTTTTCTTCAGTAGAGTCAACATCGCTGTTAATAAATTCAATTCGTTCCGTGGATGAATCTTCTCTTACAGGCTCGTCAAGTGAAATATCCCACCCATCAAGACGCTGATCCATATCCACAATCTCCTGTTCGGAAACACCCATTCTCTCTGAGAGGAGCTTTGGTCTTGGATCAAACCCCTCTTCTATCAGTCTTTGCTTCTCTTTTTTAAGTCTGAAAAATAGTTTTCGCTGCCCCTGTGTAGTGCCAATTTTAACAAGACGCCAGTTATCCATAATAAATTTAAGGATATAGGCTTTAATCCAGAATGAGGCGTAATATGAAAATTTCACATTCTTATAAGGATCAAATTTTTTTACTGCCTGCACAAGACCTATATTGCCCTCCTGGATCAGGTCAAGAAGATTCTGCATCCATACTCTCTGAAATTCAAGAGCAATCTTGACAACTAACCTGAGATTGGAGGTGACCATTATATAGGCTGAGTCACTATCATTTTCTGATTGAATTTTTAGACCTAATTTAACCTCCTCTTCACGAGTCAGAAGCCTATACCTGTTAATTTCAGCAAGATAGCTCTGGAGAGGATCAGATTTGACAATCGCATGATGGCCAGATGATGGCTGTTTTTTCAACGGAAGCAGAAAATCTGCTCTGTTTACAGGTGTTGTATCTTTAAGAAGCTCTTCAATTGCATCAAAATTTTTAAGGTGAGCTACAGATTCAGTAGTGAGAATCTCATCTGCCAAAATATCTTCATCCAGCAAAATATCTTCGCTTTCCATAATATCAGCGTCATCTATAAGAATTTCAGATTTTACAACATTGTTATCTGTATTATTATCATTATCCATTTTTTTATTTGTCCTTATTTCAATACCTTCGCCAAACTAAAATTGAGTTGAGTATGAAAATGAGCACTTATTCTGTTACGATATACGATCACTAAAAAGCATATTATAAGGAGAAACTGACATGAATGAAATTACCACACTTTTAACTCAATGTCATTAACTTAAGAGATTTTCAACTGTCTCGTCTAAAAGTTTGTCAGATATTTCAAGATTCTTCTTCTCTACCATTCTACAATGCAGGGCTTAAGTTAATGACATTGGGTGTTGACCTGTAGTTAATATCCAATATAAACCTTTTACTATGTTGAAAAACCTTATTAAAGTTAAGGATGTTTCCAACTGATGCACAAGTAAATGAATAGATACTCTGCCAATCGTCAGCACACACCCAGAATGATGAAGTTGTGCCGTTATTAATCAGCAGTTTAAGAATCTCAACTTGTAAAGGTGTTGTATCCTGAAACTCATCAACCAATATATGATGATATGTATCTTGATACTTTTCCTTTATCTCCTGATTCTGTAATAACAAATTGTAAGTTTCTAACAGAAGGTCGTTAAAATCTAACATTA